>JAVJQK010000097.1 GCA_040218145.1 Sandaracinaceae bacterium
CGCGGAGGCGGGCGCGGGCGCGGAGGCGGGCGCGGAGGCGGACGCGGAGGCGGGCGCGGAGGCGGGCGCAGAGGCGGGCGCGGAGGCGGGCGCGGAGGCGGGCGCGGAGGCGGGCGCGGAGGCGGGCGCGGAGGCGGGCGCGGAGGCGGGCGCGGAGGCGGGCGCGGAGCCGGGCGCGGAGCCGGGCGCGGAGGCGGGCGCGGAGGCGGGCGCGGAGCCGGGCGCGGAGGCGGGCGCGGAGGCGGGCGCGGAGGCGGGCGCGGAGGCGGGCGCGGAGCCGGATTCGGAGGCGAAGGCGGGAGCGGATGCAGCTGACCGAGGCTTGGCCGGCAGCGGACGCCACGGAGACGCAGCGGACCCAGCTCCGGGGTCTTCACTGCGAGCGCGCGGTGGACATAGGGGACGGAGGTAGCGGCCTTCAGGGCTCGTCGTCGGTCGACTCGCGGGCGATGCGCCCTCGGTCGGGCGGGGCGGAACCGTGCGGTTCTCGCTCGTCGCGCATGCCGGGCAGGACGCCGAAGCGGAAGCCGCCGAACAGCAGGAGCACGGTGGCGGCGGCGACGACGTACGCGCCGACGCCGATCTCGGCCGCGATGGCGCCGTGGGCTTGCTCGACCCCGCGCTGCACGTTGAGCCAGGTGTAGGCGGTCGAGAACGCCGGCATGACGGCGAGGAGCACGGCGACGAGGCGGGTGCCCAGCATCTGGAGCGGGGTGCGACGCCGGAGGAGCATCCAGAAGTAGAGCGCGCCGACGAAGGGCACGGTCCAGAGGTTCTTCGCGCGGTCGGTCGCGAGGTCCAGGCCCGTCCAGCGGAAGGGCTCGTCGTCGAAGGATCCCGTCACCATCGGGAGGAAGAAGGCGACGAGGAGCAGGACCGCGCCGAGCGCGAGGGCGCCGCGGCCGAAGCGGATGTCCCACGGCAGGACGGGCTCGTCCCAGGCCGGGAGGTCGGTCTCGTGGGCCTGGCGCGGCAGGTCCTGGAACTCCACCAGATCCAGCTCGTGCACCGGGCAGACGCGCTCGCCCTCGTAGCACTCCCGACAGAAGGGGCAGAAGAGGATCCTCCCGTCGGATTCGATCGGCTCGGGCTCGGCGGAGGGAGGCATCGGCTCGGTCACTGTGGTCCTCGACGACGTGCTGCTCAGCGTGGTAGCGCCCATGTCGACGGCCGACAACGGCGGCGCGGCCGAGTTCCGGACGCGACGCTATCCGCCCGCCGCGGGGAGCGCGAGGCTGAGCGCCGCTTCGCGCTGGTCGGCCTCGAGGGTGAGCTGCTGCTCGACCGTTTGCCGGCCCGGCGCGGCGGCCCGGATCTGGATGGTCTGGCCAGCGCTGAGCCCGGGCACGTCGAGCGGCGCGCTCCCGCGGAGCACTCCGTCGATGTAGATCTGCGCGCCGGCCGGGTCCGACTCCACGTGCAAGGTGACCCGGATGGGGTTGAGGATGACGGCCGTGCGGTTCGGCCCCTCCTGGATCCGGATCTCCTGCGACCGCGTCTCGTAGCCCGGCAGGCGCACCTCCACGCTGACCGTCTGCCCCGGCTCGACCGTCTCGAGGATCACGGGCGCCGCGCCGAGCTCGCTCCCGCCGTGCACGACGGTCGCCCCTTCGGGGACCGTCATCACCTCGAGGCTGGTCGGCTTCGGACGGGCCGCGAGCCACGTACCGAAGCCAGCCACGAGGAACGCCCCGATCGAGACGAGCACGATCGGGAGGATCCAGCGGCGCGGCTGGGGCTTGCCGAGATCGGCCGGCGTGCCCGTGGAGACGGGCGGCGGCTGGGCCGCGAAGGGATCGGCCAGCGGCGCCGGAGTCTCGGCCGCCACCTGCGCGCCGCCGAACGGGTCGAACTGGGACGGTTGTGCAGGAGTCGGCGGCGCGGGCGCCTGCGGAGGCTGGAAGAAGCGCTCGGCGTCGGCCGACAGGCGCATGCCCTTGGTGGGGTTGGCCAGGGCCCCCTTGCGCTGGAGGGTGGCGGTGTCCTCCGACCACGCCTGGGTCTTCTCGGGCTTGAGCTCGTCGTCGAGGGTCTGGTCGGTGGTGTCCGGATCGTCGGCCAGCGCGGGCGGCGGCGGCTGTCGCGGGGCCGCTGGCGGCCTGGGGGGGAGCCTCGACGGCGGCGGCATCGACGGGGGCTTCGGGGGCGCGTTGGGGCGGACCGACGGCGCGCGCATGCCGGCCGGCTTGGGGAACGACGCCATGGCCACGGTCTTCTCCGCCGGCATCTCCGGTTCGGAGGGCGGTCGGGCGGCCTGCGCCTGGCGGCTCTTCGCGATGAGCTGATGGACCTGGGCGAACGTCTCTCCGTCGCCCTCGACGAGCGTCGACTCGTCCCACGCGCCGGGCGCCTTGAGCTTGGTCTCCTCTTCCCAGTCGTCGAACGAGCGCCCCGCGGTCACCGTCGGGCCGTCGTCGGCCTCGACCTCGCTCGTGGGCTTCTGCGCGGACTTGCCCAGGACGGGCTTCCGCCGGAACGGCAGGATGTCGTTCCGGGTCATGTCCTCGACGTCGTCGAGGTCGAAGATGACGCTCGCCTCCGCCGCCGGGCCGAACTCGGCGCGCGACATGGCCGGCAGGGAGTGCTCTTCGCTCGGGTCGGGCGCGCGGCGCGCGGCCTCCTCCTCCGCGGTCGGGAGCTTCAGCACCTGGCTGTGGCGCTTGACCTCCTCGGGGAAGAGCGTGCCCATGAGCTGCGCGAGCCGCGACGACGAGAAGGTTGGGTTCGTCCGGTACAGGAGGTCGGACAGCGCCTGGCTCATGTCGATCGCGTTCTGGAAGCGATCCTCGGGCTCCTTCGCGCACGCCTTCAGGACGATCTGCGCGAGCTCCTCGGGGATCTCGCGGCGCTTCTTGCGAGGGCTCGGCACCTCCGCCTTCCGCACCCGATCGAGGAGCGCGGGCACGTTGTCCTCCTGGTAGACCATCTCCCCGGTCAGCAGCTCGTGGAGCAGGAGCCCGGTGGCGAAGATGTCCGTGCGCGGGTCGACGGGATCGCCCCAGGCCTGCTCGGGCGACATGTAATAGTACTTGCCCTTGATCACCCCCACCTCGGTCTGCCCGCCGCGCAGCGCGGCCTTGGCGATCCCGAAGTCGACGAGCTTCACCTCGCCCGCGTAGCTGACGAGCACGTTCTGCGGGGAGATGTCGCGGTGCACGATCCCCATCGACTCGCCCTCGTGGTCGCGCTTGCGGTGCGCGTACGCCAGGCCGTTGAGGACCTCGACGGCGATGAAGCAGGCGATGTCGAGCGGCAGCGCGAGCTTCTTGTCGCGCGCGCGCTTCTGGACGCGGAAGGTGTCCGCCCCCTCGATGTACTCCATCGAGATGTAATAGGTGTCGTCGATGCAGCCGAGGTCGAAGGTCTGGGCGATGTTCACGTGCGTCAGCTGCACGGAGATCTTCGCCTCCTCGACGAGCATCGTGATGAAGTGATCGTCCTCGCTGAAGCGCGGATGGATCACCTTGATGGCGACGAGCTTCTCGAAACCCCCGAGGCCCTTGGTCTTCGCGACATACACCTCGGCCATACCACCGACGGCGAGGCGCCTCAGCAGCGTGTAGGGGCCGAAAGGCTTCGGCAGATCGAGGGCGTCGCTGAGCAGGGGTTGACTGTGATTTCGTGTAGGAATTCGCGAAGTCGGCCATGTGGCCGGTGCACCGAAAGCATAGCCGCTGCCCTCGCGGCCGGTAAAGCCACATGAGCCTTGCTCCGCGCCCTCCCCTGATGGAATGGTCCGTCTGGTCCGTTCGTCGCATTCGAGCGGGAGGGCGAGAGGGTCATGACAGACAACGCGTCGCCGCCGGCTCCGAGGCCGGTCAACACCTCCATTCTTCGTGAAATCGGGCTCTTCGGGGGCCTCGACGAAGCCACGCTCGAGCTGCTCGCGAAGGAGCTGCCCCTCGAGCAGGCGGTCGTGGGCTCACGGGTCGTCTCCGAGGGAGATCCGGCGCGCGAGATGTACGTCGTGGTCGGCGGCGAGCTCGAGGTCCTCAAGCGGAGCCCCGGCGGCAGCGAAGTGCGCGTCGCGATGCTCGGACCCGGCGACTGGTTCGGGGAGATGGCGATCGTGGACGTGCAGCCGCGCTCGGCCACGGTGCGCGCGCTGGCGCCGAGCACCCTGCTCCGCATGAGCGCCGAGCACGTCGATCAGCTCCTCTACCGGCGCGACCTCAAGGCCTACGCGCTGCTCGTGATGAACATCGCGCGCGAGCTGTCGCGCCGGCTCCGCGTGGCCGACGGCATCCTCAGCCAGTTCGTCGGCTCGGTCACCGACCAGTACCTGAAGCCGTCGGCCGAGTAGCTCCGGCTCAGATCACGATCGAGGACGCCATCGTCGGCAGGTCCTCGCGATCCTTGAGCGCCTCGAGGATGATCGTCGCCGTCTCCTCGATGGCCCGACCGCTGACGTCGATCACCATCCAGCCCGGGTGGCTGCTGAAGATCTCGTCGGCGTACTCGAGCTCCGCCCCGACGTGCTCGCGCAGGCCGTAGTTGGCGTCCGCGGGCATGCCGAGCTGGATGAGCCGCGCCTTGCGGATCTCCAGGAGCTTCTCGATCGCGAGCGTGAGCCCGACGACCTTCTCGGGCGCCACCTCGGACAGCTCCGGGGGCGGCGGGACGCCGAGCACGAGCGGCACGTTGGCCACCTTCAGCCCCCGCCCCGCGAGATACGTGGAGAGCGGCGTCTTGCTCGTCCGGCTGACGCCGGTGAGCACCAGGTCCGCCTTGCGGAGGTTGCGCGGCTCCTTGCCGTCGTCGCTCTTGACCGCGAACTCGATCGCCTCGACGCGCCGGAAGTACTCCTCGCTGAGGGGCATCGTGGCGGTCGGACGGTTGAGCGGGGTCGCCTCGAGGTAGTTGGCGACCTTGTGAATGAGCTGCCCGATGACGTCGACGCTCTCGATGTGCTCCTGCGCCGCGACCTCGTGGAAGTACTCGCGCAGGTCGGGTGACACGAGGGTGAAGACCACCATCGCCCCGGCGTCGTTCGCCTTCTTGAGGACCTCTGCAACCGCCTCGGGGTCACGCACGCGCGTGAAGAGGCGGATGCGGACTCTCTGGTCGGGGAACTGGAGGAGCGCAGCGCGCACGACCCGCTCGGCCGTCTCGCCGGTGGAGTCGCTGACCACGAAGATCGTCGGGCGTTCCATCCGCTCCTCCCGTGAAGCGAGCGGCGTGACGCTCGATTGCGTCACGCCGCGACTTCAACCTACCACGACCGAGCCCACGAAGGGCTCACCACTTCTTCGCGAGACGACGCCCCGTCTTGGCGCGGCGCATGCGCTGCACGCGGCGACGGTTCTTCGCCTTGAGCTTCGCGTTGCGTCGGTTGGTCTTCCCGCGGTTCTTCTTCCGGGGCTGCTTGGAAATGGGCAAGTACATGGCTGAATCGATCCTCTTGGAAGGAGCCGGAGCCTAGACGAAAGTCGGCGCCGGTCAAGGGTGTCGGGCGCGAATCCGCTGGCGTTTTAAGCACGAAAGCCCCGGCGCCAGGGCGCCGGGGCTCTCAGTGGGTCAGGCCCAGCCTAGGGGCGATCTTCGCAGTTACCGATCATGTTCTCGGTGAGCGTGGTCGGACAACGCTGCGACTCGAGGCACTGCCCGTCGCCGCGGATCGGCAGACTCGGACGAAGCCGATCGGACGGGGGTGAGCACTCCCCGCCAGCGACCCGACACACGCCGGTCGTCGAACCCGTCTGGATGCGGCACTCCTCCATCATCGTCACGTCACAGTCGAGGTCCGTCGTGCAGCCATCCACGCAGCGGCCGAAGAAGTCGGCGCCGAGGACTTCACAGGCCTGGTTGCCGTTGCAGTCGGCGTCCTCGGTGCAGAGCTGGTTCAGCGGACGGCAGAAGCCCGTCGCCGATCCGTCCGGCTCCACGCAGATCTCGTCGCTCTCGCACGTGATTGCCATGGGGTCGGTGCCCGAGGGATCACAGTAGGGCTGGCACGTTCCCGCCTCGGGGTCACGGAACCCACCGATACGACAACGCTCGTCCGCGTGGCACTCGCCGTCGTTGCGGCAGATGCCAAAGCAGAGGCCGGTGTTGTCATCCGGGAGCCCGCTCTGGGGGGAGCACGCCTGACCCGCGAAGCAATCGTCGGGGGTGCGACACATGTCGAGACAGAACGCGGCGTCGTTGCCACCCACGCCCACGCAGATGGCACCGTCGGGACAGGGGAACATCGGGGCCATACCGGTCGCGTCGGGCAGGTTGCACTGGTAGGTCGCGCAGCGGCCACCGATCAGGCACACGCCGATATCGCTCGGGCAGTCCTCGTTGGAGTCGCACTCGGATCCGAAGGCGGCATCAGCAGGCGGCGTCCACTCGCAGCGACCGGTCGTCGAGTTGCAGGTGAAGGGATTGCCCTCACGCTGCACGGTTACGAGCTGTTCGGTGCGGTTGAGGCCCCAGTCGAGGTTGCACTGCAGGTCGGACACACAAGCCTCGATGCAGACGTTCTCGCTCACGTCACAGGTGTAGCCGTCGGGGCAGCCTCCGTTGGTCGCAGGGTCGTAGGCGCAGTTGGCACGGCAGATGCCGGGGCTCGTCTCGCTCGTGCGCCCGGAGATGTCCAGGTTGGCGGCGCCGATCCCGACGGCGCCGAACGCGCTGGCGCCTCCGAGCGTCTCCGAGCAAGTCGCACAATCGCCGCACATGTCTGTGGTGGTATCGCACGCGTTCGAGCACTGGCCGCCCGGCGCAAAGCCGATCGGCACGTCGGACGGTCCACCTGCCTCGAACTCACCCTCTTGGCCGGGTACGGGAGTGGTCCCCATGGGAATGCCGAAGATGTTCCCAAGGGTTGCCTGAGCGCCTGTCATGGGAAGCGTGGTGAGCTCCTCGAAGCAGTTCAGACCCGTCACGCAGCGTGTGCCACCGAGACAGGTGGCGCCCATGCGACCAGGCGTCGGAGGCGTGGTGCAGCCCATCATCATCATGCCGCCGTCGCCGGCATCCACGGGGTCCACTCCCGTGTCCGGATCCATGTCTCCGTCCAGGACGATGCTCGCGTCGCCAGTGTCGACGGTGCCGTCGTCACAACCAGTGGCCACCCCGCCGATCAGCAGTGCCGCCATAATCGAATGAAAGATCAACCGCTCGTTCATCTCGCTCCTCCGCGCCAACGTGCCCACCCCACAGGTGAGGCCGTCTCGCCTACGAGCGCCAAGGCAGTGGCCCCAGCGCGAAAACGCGCGGACGCTACCGGTCCGCCCGTACAGTGTCAAGGTCAGCAGCGCAGGCCGACGTCGTGGTGACAACCTGTCACCGCCAAGCCGACACACGCCCCTCATCGATGTCGCAGCTGCTACGGAAATCGACCAGGGGCGTTCATGCAGCGCCCGGGCCATGGCAAACAGTGGGGTTTGGCGGCCCAATTGCCACGACGGGACTCCGAACGCGGAGCGCTCCGGGACAACCGCGTCAGGGGGGCGTAAGAATCTGAACGCCCCGAGAGTCCGGCCGGGGGCTACTGGGCGTCGTCCGCACGGTCCGACATCAGCCGCTCGAGGGCCGCCGAATAGTCCGCACGAGTTAGCACGCCCTTCTCGATGAGCGCGAGCAAGAGCGCCTCCAGACGCTGCTCGACGGTCGCTCGCCGCTCTAGGCGATGAAGCGGAGCCGTGTCGGTGCTCGGCAAGTCCTCCATGGGTGCGACCAATCGCCGAGTGTTCTCGGAGATCATCTCCCCTTGGTGGGCGCGAATTGGGTACTGCCGCTCGAGACCCGCCCGCATGCCGCTCACCGTCGCGACTAGGGGCTGAACAGCAACGCCCACCGCCTCCTCCACCGCCGTCCTGGCAGCGGTGCTCAGTGGGTTGACGAACGCGACTCGCATCCGGCCGCTGCCGATTCCACCCACGGGTAGAGCAAGGTGTTGCCGGGCCAGGCGTTCTTCGAGCGGGGCGTGTTGCGGTTCGGCCACGCCCTCCAGGTCGACAACGACGGTACCGCAGGTGCGCGCCAAGACCTCGGCGAGCACATCCTCGACGACCACTCCCGACTCGACGAGAGCCACGACTGGATCGCGGCCGTCACGGGAAGCGTCGCCGAGCACCCTCCGCAGCTGCTCGGGGGGTGCTGCGACGCCTTCTTGTACGAGCACGCGCTCCAGATTCACTCGCCAATAATACCCCAGCGACTGCTGAGTCAGCGACAACCCAGTGTCATCGTGCCGCTCGCGAAGAGGGAGCAGCCGATGCTGCACCGGCCTCGGTCGACGTCCGTCCCGCAGTCCGCCGCAGTGTGAGTGGCGTACGTCCCGGAGGGACTCGTATAGCATCCCATGCCTGAGCTCGCGCAACCTGCGCGCGACTGAGGTGTCGCGGTACCGCTGCAGTCGTAGTCCCAGAGGGTTCCGGAGTTGCAGATTCCGAACGAGTTCCGGCACCCGGAGAATCCGCCCGCATTGGTACACGGGGTCTGCCCGTCCCCGCAGTAGCCCAGCGTTTGATAGCCAGCGCCCGGGTGAATCAGGGCGCTCCGCGCGCCGAAAGAATCGATGCAGTCAAAACTGTCGCTCCGACTGGTCCAGCCGGCAGGACAGGAGCAAGCACGCATGGTCGAGCCCATCTGCCCATAGCCGTCTCCATCGATGTCTCTGTAACACGTGATTGTGGTGGTCCCGTCCTCGTCGACGGTTCCGTCGCAGTCGTTGTCGATTCCGTCGCACATGAAGGCGCCCTCCATGTTGCCTGGAGACCGGCTGGTCCTCGAGTCGTCGCAGTCCTCGATCAGGGTAGACCATCCGGTGGCCGGTCCACATCGGTTCCGACTGACGGCCGAGATGCCGTACCCGTCACCATCCATGTCGCGGTAGTAGAGCGTGGCGCCCGTCATCATCCGGTCACCGGCAGCGATGTCCGGGTCATCGTCATTGGACAGGCCATCGCAGTCTTCATCTCCCCCGCCGCAAACCTCCGGGTTGGGGTCCTCGTCCACGCGGCTATCGCAATCGTTGTCGATGCCGTCGCAGGCGAAGGGTGCCTCGGTGAGCATGCTCCCTCGAGACGGGTTGCTGTCATCGCAGTCGCCCCCGACGAGCACCCAGCCAGCCATCGCACTACAGCGCCGAATCGTGTTCATGGGGTCACCCTCACCGTCTCCGTCCATGTCGCGGTAGTAGAGGGTCGCTCCGGTCACGCCGGGATCGCCCATGGCGATGCTGGGATCGTTGTCGTTCGAGAGACCATCACAGTCTTCGTCTCCACCGCCGCAGATCTCGGGCTCGGGATCCTGGAACCTGCAGGTCGGCCACGCGCCAGCCGCGCAGGTGACCGTCATCGAGGAGCAATCGCCGACGTTGGTCGTGCCGCAGGTCTGCGTTTCTCCGTTGGTGCACCCACATCCCTCGTCGACCACCATGTCGCAGTCCTCGTCGCGCATGCCGGCGGCGCAGGACTCCATCGCGCCGGGGTTCGAGCCCATTCGCGTGTCGTCACAGTCACCCGTGACCAGGACCCAGCCGGCGGCGGCGGTGCAGCGGCGGGAGGGCATCGTGCCGTCGCCGTACATGTCGCCGTCGGCGTCTCGGTAGTAGACCGTGGCGCCAGTGAGGGAGATATCGCCCGAGGCGATCCCGGGGTCCGCGTCGTTGGTGAGGCCATCGCAGTCCTCGTCCTCCGCACCACAAGTCTCGTACGGGGCCGGATCGACGTGGCCCGAGCAGGCCTGCCAGCGACCGGCCATGCAGGTCTCGGTGCCGTACTGGCAGCGCCCCACGTCGGTCATGCCGCAGCGACGCGTCGTGCCGTTGGTGCAGTCGCAGCCCTCGTCGACCGTGCCATCGCAGTCGTCGTCCACGGTGCCGTCGCAGAGCTCGGCCGCGCGGTCGTGGGTCGTGGCGACGGTGTCGTCGCAGTCGCCTGCCTGCAGCACGTAGCCGGCGCGCGGGCTGCAGCGGTTCTCGCTCGCCCCGGGGTCGCCGTAGCCGTCGGCGTCGGCGTCGCGGTAGTAGACGATGGCGCCGGTCACGCTGGGCGAGCCGCTCGCGATGTCGGGGTCCGCGTCGTCGGTCAGTCCGTCGCAGTCGCGGTCGCCGCCGCCGCACCTCTCGAGCTGGGGGTCCTGGAAGGTGCAGGTCGGCCACATGCCGCCACTGCACGTGACGGTCATCGTCGAGCAGGCGCCGACGTCCGTGGTCCCGCAGGTCTGGGGGGACCCGTTGGTGCAATCACAGGTGTCCGGAGGCGCGGGGTCGTCGGCGAGCCCACTGCAGTCGTCGTCGATGCCGTTGCAGATCTCGGCGTTCCCGGGGTTCACGGACGCGCGGGTGTCGTCGCAGTCGCCACTCATCAGCGTGAACCCGGGTGGCGCCGAACACGCCGTCACGGTGGTCGAGACGACGCCGAAGCCGTCGCCGTCGATGTCCTGGTAGAAGATGAAGTCGGGGTCCTCGTCGATCATCCCGTCGCAGTCGTCGTCGACGCCGTTGCAGCCGTCGAGGGTGATGCCCGGGTTCACGTCCGCGGCGCCGTCGTCGCAGTCGCGGCCGCGGTTCTCGGTGCCGTCCGGACGGGTGTTGAAGCAGGCGTCGTCGACGAAGCCGTCATCGTCGGCGTCGCCGTCCTCGAGGCCCGGGGTCTCGCTGCGGATCGTCGCGGGCTCGCAGTCCTCGTCGACGCCCATCGCGTCGCAGACCTCCTGCGCGGTGGAGTAGACCATCCCGTTGGTGTCGTCGCAGTCGTTGCCGCCGCAGGCGATGCGCGCGTCGCCGTCGCCGTCGGCGTCGCCGCCGTCATTGCACTCGTCGAGGGTGCAGCGGTCGGCCGCCTCGTCGCAGATCTCGGTCGCCTCGTCGCAGGGCGGGGCGCCCGGCGCGCAGCCGTTGGGGCCGGCCTCGGCCGAGCCGGGGAGGCACCGCTCGGTGCCGTTGCAGTAGTCGCCGTCGTCGCAGCCGCGGTCGGACTCGCACTGCGGGCCCGTGTCGGCCGGAGGAGGCGTCTCGCCGTCCATCGTCACGCGGCCGTCCGGCTCGTCGACTCCGCCGTCGGGGGACACTCCGTCCCCACAGGCCACCCAGGTCAAGGCCAGCAGTGCTGGCAGCGCCACTCTTCGAAGATCGGTCATCGTCCCTCCAACGCTCCTCGAGAAAGTCGAGAAGCGCCCCTGCATCGGCGCGGTTCACCCGTGGTTGCGTCTTTTTTTTCGACGCCCCACCCCGCGGCCGGAGCCGACCATGGCAGACCTCGGCCGGGGTGACAACCCGGCATGCGAGGTTAGAGAACGGCGTAGCGGGCGATGGCGGCCGGCGGGGCGTCGAGGAGGACGGTGCGGGTGTTGACGCCGCGGCTGAGGCCGACGGTGAGGTGCTGGCGCTGGCTCGCCCCGGATCGCTCGAAGTCGGCGGCCAGATCGCGCTGGAGCTCCCACATCGGGATCGGGCGGCCGGCCATGCGCGTGATGTTCTGGGCGAGGTGGTAGGACAGATATCCGCCTGCGGAGAACTCGTCGGCCACGTAGCTCACCTGGTCCTCGGCCGAGGCGTAGAAACCGACGCTGTCGGGGAGGCGCGCCAGATCACGCTGGAATCCGCCGGAGTAGCAGGAGTCGAGGGCGACGAAGTCGCGGCCCGCGCCCCGGGCCAGGAGCGCGGTGAGCTCGTCGTCGGTCATGGCGCCGTCGGCGAAGAGGAGGGTCTCGTCGGTTCCGTCGAGCTCGTCCCCGTCCTGGTCGGGCACCTGGTTGCCGTGGCCGCTGAAGAAGAAGACGACGGTGTCGCCCGCCCCCGCCATGCGAGAGAAGCGGTCGATGGCGGCCGTGACCTGACCGCGCGTGGCGGCGCGATCGGTGAGCACGGCGGTGTGCTCGACCTGCATCAGCCCGGCGTTGAGGAAGGCCCGCTGCATGCGCCGCGCGTCGTCGGCGCAGAACGGCAGATCGCTGGCGGAGGGGTAGTCGGTGATGCCGACGAAGACGCCGAACAAGCGAGGCGCTCCGGTCGGACCGGTGGCTTCGGGCGCTTCGGGCGCCGGCTGGATGGGCTGATTTGGCTGCGCGGGAGCGGCCGGTTCGATGGGCGCCACGGGCGCGGGGGCCACGGGTGCGGCGGCTCCCGGAAGGGTCGTCGGGACGCGAATGGCCGGGGTGACGCCCGGCATGAGGGTGATGGTGACCCCGCCGGCGTGTCGCTCGACGCGCGGCATCGGGATGTCCTGAGCGCCCGCGCTGGCGGTCGCCGCCGTGAGCCCGATCCCGAGCGCCAACGCCACCAACCTCCGCATCCGCGCCATACGCACCTCCGGGGCAAGGAGGCTGCGCGCACCGTGCCAGGCGGCTGGTCGGGCGGATCGGGATTGGAACGATGCTGCTGGGAACGGATGTTCTCAGTCTCTCGTTCAGGCAGCGAGGCAGCGAGGGGGACGAGCCCTAAAGGATTCGAACCTTTGACCTTCGGCTCCGGAGGCCGACGCTCTATCCAGCTGAGCTAAGGGCCCTCTGTGGGGAGGCGTGTGTTACTCCACCCGGGCACGGTGAGCAACCCCCATGACGCGGACGACCGCGAGTCCTATGGTTCCGGCATGAGCGAGACTTCCAACGTCAGCGAAGACATCCCCATCTCGGTCACCCAGCGGGCGATCGAGATGGGCAAGCAGAAGCTCGAGGAGGCCGGCGGCGGTCACCTCGGGATCCGCGTCGGCGTGAAGGGAGGCGGCTGCTCGGGCCTGCTCTATCACTTCGAGTTCGCGGACGACGTGCGCGAGAAGCGCGATCTGGTGGCGAAGGTGGACGGGCTGACCTTGCTCGTGGACAAGCGCAGCCTGAAGTACCTGGCCGGCTCGATCCTCGACTGGAACGACAGCCTCGTGGAGTACGGCTTCCGCTGGAAGAACCCGAACGCCGAGAAGGACTGCGGCTGCGGGACGTCGTTCACGCCCAAGGCCTGAGGAAGCCAGGGTGCTTGAGGCAGCCTGAGCCGCCTGGCCTCGGCGCCGCGCCCCCTTGACCCACAGATGGGGAGTTGTATACGGGACCTCGCCGGTCCGGGTTGGACGTGGGGCTCGTCGGGCTCTATACAGGACCATACCGGTACCGTATCGGCGAAGGCCCCGAAATGCTTCGAATCTCCCGCATCGCAGACTATGGCGTCGTGCTCGGCACGCGGCTGGCTGCGCTCGAGCCGCGCGCGCTGAGGAGCGCGACGGATCTGGCGGGCGACACGGGCATCCCGCAGCCCACCGTGAGCAAGATCCTCAAGGTGCTCGGCCGCGCCGGGCTGGTCGACAGCGAGCGCGGCGCGCACGGCGGCTACCGGCTCGCGCGAGACGCGGACCAGACGTCGGTGGCCGAGATCATCGCGGCCATCGAAGGGCCCATCGGGGTCACGGAGTGCGGGATCGAAGAAGATCACGCCGATTGTTCTCTCAGCAGCCAGTGCGACGTGCGCGGCAACTGGCAGCTCATCAATCAGGCCATCCTCTCGGCGCTGGAGGGCATCTCCCTCGCCGAGATGACGCGGCCCGCGGCCCCCGTGCTCGTCAGCCTGGGTCGCAAGCGAACGGACGGACGTCCGGAGGTCATGGAGCCATGAGCAGCACCGAATCCCTGAGCAGCCCCGAGCCCCTCACGAGCACGGAGCAGATCGACCAGATCCTCGACAGGAAGTACGAGGCCGGCTTCGTCACGGACATCGAGCAGGAGTTCGCGCCGCCCGGTCTGAACGAGGACACCATCCGGCTCATCTCCGCCAAGAAGGAGGAGCCCGAGTGGCTGCTCGCGTGGCGGCTGAAGGCGTTCGCGCACTGGAAGCGCATGAAGGAGCCGACCTGGGCCAAGGTCGACTACCCGCAGATCGACTACCAGTCGATCAGCTACTACGCGGCGCCCAAGCAGAAGCCGAAGCTCGAGAGCCTCGACGAGGTCGACCCCAAGCTCCTCGAGACCTACGCCAAGCTCGGCATCCCGCTCCACGAGCAGAAGATGCTCGCCGGCGTGGCCGTGGACGCGGTCTTCGACTCGGTCTCGGTCGCGACCACCTTCAAGGGCAAGCTCGCCGAGGCGGGCGTGATCTTCTGCTCGATCAGCGAGGCGGTGAAGAAGCACCCCGAGCTGGTCAAGAAGTACATCGGCTCGGTCGTCCCGATCACCGACAACTTCTTCGCCACGCTCAATAGCGCGGTCTTCACGGACGGCAGCTTCGTCTACGTGCCCAAGGGCGTGCGCTGCCCGATGGAGCTGAGCACCTACTTCCGCATCAACGCCTCGAACACGGGGCAGTTCGAGCGGACGCTGATCATCGCCGAGGAGGGCAGCTACGTCAGCTACCTCGAGGGCTGCACGGCGCCGATGCGCGACGAGAACCAGCTGCACGCCGCGGTGGTGGAGCTGGTCGCGCACGACGACGCCGAGATCAAGTACTCGACGGTCCAGAACTGGTACCCCGGCGACGAGAACGGGGTCGGCGGCATCTACAACTTCGTGACCAAGCGCGGCAAGTGCGCCGGGGCGCGGAGCAAGATCAGCTGGACGCAGGTCGAGACCGGCTCGGCCATCACCTGGAAGTACCCGAGCTGCGTGCTCGAGGGCGACGGCTCGGTGGGCGAGTTCTACTCGGTCGCGCTGAGCAACAACTACCAGCAGGCCGACACGGGCACGAAGATGGTGCACGTCGGCAAGAACACGCGCTCGACGATCATCAGCAAGGGCATCAGCGCGGGCCACGGGCAGCAGACCTACCGGGGCGGCGTGAGCGTGGCCAAGGGCGCGACGGGCGCGCGCAACTACACGCAATGTGATTCGCTGCTGATCGGCAGCGAGTGCGGGGCCCACACGATCCCGTACATCGAAGTGAAGAACAAGACGGCGCAGATCGAGCACGAGGCGACGACCACCCGGATCGGCGACGACCAGCTCTTCTACTGCCGTCAGCGCGGCCTCAGCGAAGAGGACGCGGTGAACCTGATCGTCAACGGCTTCTGCAAGGAAGTCCTCAGCGAGCTCCCGATGGAGTTCGCCGTGGAAGCGCAGAAGCTGCTCGGCATCAGCCTCGAAGGCGCGGTCGGCTGAGCCGCCGTCCCCGACGACCGAAAGAAAACTTGACCATGTTGAAGATCGAGAACCTCCACGTGAACGTGGATGGCAAGGCCATCCTCAAGGGCATCGACCTCGAGATCGCGCCGGGCGAAGTCCACGCGATCATGGGTCCCAACGGCTCGGGCAAGAGCACGCTGAGCTACGTGCTCGCGGGCCGCGAGGGCTACGAGGTCACGAAGGGCCGCGTGCTCTTCGAGGGCGAGGATCTCCTCGAGATGGATCCCGAGGACCGCGCCGCCAAGGGCGTCTTCCTCGCGTTCCAGTACCCGGTAGAGATCCCGGGCGTGAACAACGTCTACTTCCTCAAGGCCGCGGTGAACGCCATCCGCAAGGCGCGCGGCGAGGACGAGCTCGACGCGATCAAGTTCATGAAATACGCGCGGGAGAAGGCCAAGACGGTCCAGCTCCCGCCGGAGCTCCTGAAGCGCGCGGTCAACAGCGGCTTCTCGGGTGGCGAAAAGAAGCGCAACGAGATCTTCCAGATGGCCGCGCTCGAGCCGAAGCTCGCCATCCTCGACGAGACCGACTCGGGGCTCGACATCGACGCGCTGCGCATCGTCTCGGACGGGGTCAACGCGCTCCGCGCGGCCGACCGCGCGATGCTCGTCATCACCCACTACCAGCGCCTGCTCGACTACATCGTGCCCGACCGCGTGCACGTGCTCGTCGACGGCAAGATCGCGAAGTCTGGCGACAAGGAGCTCGCGAAGCAGCTCGAGTCGACCGGCTACGCGGAGATCCAGGCGCAGGCATGAGCGAGCGGACGCAAGGTTTGCTGGCCGCCGTGCCCGCCGAGCCGCGCGGGGATGGACCGGCCTGGCTCAAGGGGCTCCGTCAGGAGGCGGCGACGGCGCTGCACGAGCGCGGCTTCCCCGGCAAGAAGCACGAGTCGTGGCGCTTCACGTCGGTGCGTGACGTGGTCGGCACGACGTACGAGACAGCTTCCCTCGAGGCAGTGTCCCCGGAGACGGCGTCGGCGGATGCGTGGGTGCAACAGACGCTGGGCGACGACGGCACGTTCCGTGTGGTGCTCACCGAGGGGCGCTTCACCGGCGCCGAGGGTGTGCCGGCGGGAGTCAGCGTCCGCTCGCTGGCCGAGGTGCTCCGCGAGGAGCCTGCGCTGGTGGAGCCCGTGCTCGGCAAGCTCGCGCCAACCGAGCACTTCGCGGCGCTCAGCTCCGCGCTCTTCGAGGACGGCGCCGTCGTCGTGGTCGAGAAGAACGCGGTGGTCGAGACGCCGATTCATCTCGTGCACGTCGCCAGCCCGGGTGCCAGCCCGAAGGCGAGCTACCCGCGGGTGGTCGTCATCGCGCGCGAGGGCAGCCAGGCGAAGGTGGTCGAGAGCTTCCTGACCCGCGAGGGCGACGAGAAGCACCTGACCAACACGGTGTGCGAGGTGCAGGTCGGCGCGAACGCGCGGCTCGAGCACGTGCGGATCACCGAGGGCACGGAGCAGGCGCTCCAGCTGGCCTACCTGAGCGTGGGACTCGATCGCGACGCCTTCTACGGCTCGCGGGTCGTGACGCTCGGCGGCGGGCTGAGCCGGCTCGAGCTGACGGCGCGCTTCGACGGGCCGGGCAGCGAGGTGAGCCTCGACGGCGTCTATCACGTGGGCGGGGCCGAGCACGTCGACCATCAGGTCCGCGTCGAGCACGCGGCGGGTCACTGCACCAGCCACGTGCGCTACCGCGGCCTGCTCGATGGGCGCGGCCACGCGGTCTTCAACGCGATGGGCATCGTGAAGAAGGACGCGCAGCAGTCGGCGGCCCACCAGGAGAACCGCAACCTGCTCCTGAGCGACGACGCGACCATCGACACCAAGCCGCACCTCGAGATCGACGCGGACGACATCACGGCGAGCCACGGCGCGACCATCGGCACGGTCGACGAGTCGTCCCTCTTCTACATGCGCTCGCGCGGCATCCCCGAGACGCAGGCGCGGGACATCCTGACCTTCGCGTTCGTGCGCGAGCTGATCGACCGCGTCGCCCACGCGCCGCTCGTGAAGCGCGCGAGCGACCGCGTGCTCGATCGCCTGCCCCACGGCGACGCGATCCGGGAGCTGACCGAATGAGCGAGCTCGCCACCCAGCCCTCCCATCGGGCCATCCCCGCCATCGACGCCGAGCGCGTGCGGCGCGACTTCCCCGCGCTGCACCAGCAGGTCCACGGCAAGCCGCTCGTCTACCTCGACAGCGCGGCGACGTCGCTCAAGCCGCAGGTCGTGATCGACGCGGTGACCCAGGTCTACGCCGAGGACTGCGCCAACATCCATCGCGCGGTGCACCTCTTGAGTCAGCGCGCGACGCTCGCCTACGAGTCCGCGCGCGGCAAGGTGCAGGCGTTCCTCAACGCGCCGGCCAAGAAGGAGGTCGTCTTCGTCCGCGGCTGCACCGAGGGGATCAACCTCGTGGCGCAGGCCTGGGCGCGGCCGCGGCTCGGCGCGGGCGACCGCATCGTCGTGACGCACCTCGAGCACCACAGCAACATCGTGCCCTGGCAGATCCTCTGTCAGCAGACGGGCGCGGAGCTGGTGGTCGTGCCCATCACCGACGCGGGCGAGGTCCGGCTCGACGACCTCGAGGCGAAGCTCGACGAGCGGGTGAAGCTGGTCGCGTGCAGCCACGTGTCCAACAGCCTCGGCACCGTGCTGCCGGTGAAGGCCATCGCCGAGCGCGCGCACGCGGTCGGGGCGAAGGTCTTGCTCGACGGCGCGCAGGCCGCGCCGCACGTGCCGGTGGACGTGCAGGACCTCGATTGCGACTTCTACGTCTTCAGCGGCCACAAGGTCTACGGGCCGACCGGCATCGGCGCGGTCTGGGGTCGCGAGGCGCTGCTCTCGGAGGCCGAGCCCTACCAGGGTGGCGGCGACATGATCCGCTCGGTCACCTTCGAGCGCACGACGTACGCGCCCATCCCGAGCAAGTTCGAGGCGGGCACGCCGAACATCGCGGGGGCCATCGGGCTCGGCGCGGCCATCGACTACCTCGAGGGGCTCGGACGCGAGAACGTCGCGCAGCGTGAGCAGGAGCTGCTCGCGTATGGCACCGAGGCGCTGAAGTCGGTCAAGGGCCTGCGGCTGGTCGGCACCGCGCCGGAGAAGATCGGCGTGCTCTCCTTCGTGATGGAGGACGCGCACCCGCACGACATCGGCACCGTGGTCGACGCGGAGGGCGTGGCCATCCGGACCGGACACCACTGCACCCAACCGGTGATGGAGCGCTTCGGCGTGCCGGCCACCGCGCGCGCCTCGCTCGGCGTCTACAACAACGAGGCCGACCTCGACGCGCTGGTGAAGGCGCTCATCAAGGTGCAGGAGATGTTCTCGTGAGCGAGCTGCGCGAGCTGTACCAGGAGTACGTCCTGGACCACGGGAAGAACCCGCGGAACTTCCGCTACCCCGAGGGCGCGACGCACACCGCGGACGGCTACAACCCGCTCTGCGGCGACAAGATCACCGTCCAGGTCAGGCTCGACGGCGACGTGATCGCCGACCTCGGCTTCCAGGGCCAGGGCTGCGCGATCAGCACGGCCAGCGCCTCGACGATGACGGAGGCGGTCAAGGGCAAGACGCTCGGCGAGGCGCGCGACTACTTCGAGAAGTTCATCGCGATGGTCAAGGGCGAGGAAGAGCCGGATCTCTCGAGCGACGAGCTGGAGACGCTGAGCGTCTTCGCGGGCGTGGCCGAGTTCCCGATGCGCGTCAAGTGCGCCACCCTCGCCTGGCACACGCTCACCGCGGCGCTCGAGGGCAAAGCGGAAGTCTCGACGGAGTAGCCGATGGCCGACGACATCGAGCACCTGAAGACCAAGCGCATCGATCCCGAGCTCATCCGGAAGGAGCACGGCAAGGTCTCGCTCGGCGTGCTCGGCCAGCGCCCGCCGGAGGAGCGCATCGACGAGGTGACGGCCGGCTCGGGCGAGCTCGCCGAGATCGTGCCGAACGAGGTGCTCGAGGAGCGCATCGTCGAGGCGCTCAAGACGGTCTACGACCCCGAGATCCCGCTCAACCTGTACGACCTCGGCCTGATCTACGGCTTCGTGATCGACGACGACAAGAACGTCGAGATCGAGATGACGCTGACCGCCCCGGGCTGCCCGGTGGCCGGCACGCTGGTGCGCGAGGTCGCGGAGAAGGTGGGCGGCGTCGACGGCGTGCGCACCTCACACGTGAAGCTCACCTGGAGCCCGCCGTGGACCAAGGACCGCATGACCGACGAGGCGAAGCTCGAGCTCGGCCTGCTGTGACGCGGCCGGTCTACATGGACAATCACTCCACCACCCCGCTCGATCCGCGGGTGCTGGAGGCGATGATGCCATGGCTGACCGAGCGCTTCGGGAACGCCGCGAGCCGCAGCCACGCCTACGGCTGGGAGGCGGAGGAGGCGGTGGACGCAGCGCGCGAGCAGGTCGCGGCGCTCATCGGCGGCTCGGCGCGCGAGATCGTCTGGACCAGCGGCGCGACCGAGAGCGACAACCTGGCGATCCGGGGCGTCGCGGACGCCGTCGCCGGAGGCCCGTCCGGCGCGCACATCGTCACGACCCGGGTGGAGCACAAGGCGGTGCTCGACACCTGCAAGCGCCTCGAGCGCGAGGGCGTCGAGGTGACGTACCTCGCGGTGGACGAGCTCGGGCGCGTCTCCGCGGAGGAGGTCGGAGCCGCGCTCCGAGACGAGACCGTGCTCGTGAGCGTGATGTTCGTGAACAACGAGGTGGGCGCGGTCCAGCCCATCGCGGAGATCGGGCGCCTGGCCAAGGCGCGGGGCGTGATCGTCCACTGCGACGCGGTGCAGGGCATCGGGCGTCTGCCCTTCGACGTCGAGGAGATGAGCGTCGACCTCGTCAGCCTGAGCGCGCACAAGATGTATGGCCCCAAGGGGGTCGGCGCGCTCTGGGTGCGGCGCAAGGGTCCGCGTGTGCGGCTGGTCGGGCAGATCGACGGCGGTGGGCACGAGCGCGGCATGCGCTCGGGCACGCTGAACGTCCCGGCCATCGTGGGCATGGGCGAGGCGGCGCGGATCGCGAAGGAGGAGCTCGAGCGCGACGCGGCGCACGCCCGGGCGCTGCGTGACCGGCTCTGGGAGCGGCTCCGGGCCGGGCTCCCCGACGTCCAGCGCAACGGCCCTCCCCTGGACGAGACGCGCCACCCCGGCAACCTCAACGTCAGCTTCCCGTTCGTGGAGGCGGAGTCGCTCATGCTCGCGTTGAAGGACATCGTCGCGGTGAGCAGCGGCAGCGCCTGCACGAGCGCGAGCCTCGAGCCGAGCTACGTGCTGCGCGCGATGGGCGTCGACGACGAGCGCGCCCATGCGTCGATCCGGTTCGGGCTCGGGCGCTTCAACACCGAGGAGGAGGTGGACCGCGTCAGCGAGACCCTCGTGTCCGAGGTGAAGCGCCTCCGCGCCCTGAACCCCGCGTATCGCCTCGCCCAGCGCGGCGTCGACGTCGACTGGTGAGCGCGCGCTCCCCGTCTGGGGAGGGTGGCGGGTCCGCCGGCGGGCGGGTGGCGGCCGCCAGCCCTCGGACCGAAATTGCCGTGTGATCTCGGGAGCGGCGCCTCGGCACGAAGCTTGATGTGCGTTCGTGTATGGGCGCGATGGCGACGATCGGGGTGGGTTTTCTGCTGGGCGCGTGGGCCGCGGTGCTCGGGCTCCGTCTGCCGTTCGCGTGGATGGCGTGCGTGGTCGTGCTCGCGGCGGGCCTGCTCGTGGCGGTCTCGACGACGAGCGCGGCGGTGCAGCCGGGCGCGCGCGGGCGCTGGATCTTCTTCGCGCTCGCCCTGCTCACCGGGCAGGCGGTGGCGCCGGCGCGCTCGATCCAGACGGAGGTGCCGTCGGGGGTCGCGCGCGTCGAGGGTGTGGTCGAGCGGGTCGTCGCGGGGAGACGAACGAGCGCCGTGCTGCGGGTGCGGGACGGCGCGCTGCTCGAGACCGGGCGAGCTCTGCACGGGACCTCGCTGGCGATCACGGGGCTGGACGCGCCGGCCGGGACCCACCTCCGCGCGATCGCCCGGGTGCGGCCCGCGACCCGGTTCCACAACGAG
Organism: Sandaracinaceae bacterium; assembly: GCA_040218145.1. Lineage (GTDB taxonomy): Bacteria > Myxococcota_A > Polyangia > Polyangiales > Sandaracinaceae > JAVJQK01. The sequence continues at coordinate 21,082 of JAVJQK010000097.1, forward strand.
GGGCCTCACCCCGAGTGGCCGTCTGCGCGCGGCGTGGACGGCTTCGGTCGGGTGGTCGGCCAGCCGCAGATCGCGCGCCCGGCCCCGGCGTGGCGACGGCTCGGGCACGGGCTGCGCGCCCGGCTGAGGGGGTCGCTCGAGGCGACGCTCTCTCCGGACGCCGCCGCGGTGTCGCGCGCCCTCCTGCTCGGAGAGACCCGCGCGCTCGAGACGGACCGGCGCGCGCAGGTGCGGGACGCCGGGCTCTCGCACGTGCTCGCGGTCAGCGGCCTGCACGTGACGCTGCTGGCCGGCGCGCTGGTGCTGCTGTTCGGCTTCGCGCTGGCGCGGATGGAGCCCGTGGCGGCCCGCTTCGACACGCGGCGGCTCGCGCACGGGCTCGGGATCCCCGCCGCGCTGTCCTACGCGCTGCTCGTGGGCGACGCGCCGAGCGCCTGGCGGGCCGCGGTCACCGCCTCGCTGGCGTGGGCCCTGACGGCGGCGGGGCGCAAGGCGCGCCCGGTCGCGGTGACCGCGCTCGCGGCGCTCGTGCTCGGGCTGACCCGGCCCGACGACCTCGCGCGGCCGGGCTTCGCGCTCTCCATCGTCGCCACCGCCTCGCTCGTCACGGGCGCGCCGACGGCGGGGGGCTTCCTTCGCGCGGGGCTGGTCGTGGCCGCGCGCACCATGGTGGCGACGGCGCCGATCGTGGTCTGGCTCTTCGGCGACCTGCCCCTCGTGGGGCTGCTCGCGAACGTGGTGGTCGTCCCCCTCGCGGCGCTGCTGCTGCTCCCGCTCGTGGCGATCCACGCCGCGTCGGCCACGCTGCTCTCCGGGCTGGGCGACGTCACCGGCCCGCTCGTCGAGGCCACGGCGAGCGCGTTCTTCGCCACCTGCGAGGTCTTCGCCTCGGTGCCGCTGGGCCGCGATCTGCCCCCGCTCGATCTCGCTCAGGGCGTCGCGCTGACGATCGGCTGCGTGCTTCTGCTGGCCAGCTCGACCTGGACGCGGCGGCTCGTGGTCTGCGCCGCCCTCTGCCTGACGCTCGCCGGGGCGGAGCTCCATCTTCGGCATCGCGAGCGCCCGGAGGGGATCCTGCGCGTGACCTACCTCGACGTCGGTCAGGGCGACGGGGCGCTGGTGGATCTCCCGGACGGGCGGCTGATGATCGTGGACGCAGGGGGCGCGGCCGGAGGTGGGCCGGACCCGGGCGCGCGCGTGCTGGTGCCGCTGCTGCGGGCGCGGCGCCGCTCGAGGGTCGACGTGCTCGTGCTCTCGCACCCCCACCCCGACCACTACGGGGGCATGCACGCGCTCCTCGAGGAGGTGGAGATCGGGGAGATCTGGGACAGCGGGCAGGCCGACGTCGAGCAGCCCGAGGGCGCGGCGGCGGGTCTCCTGGCCGGGCGGCGCGTGCGTCATCCCCCCGAGCTCTGCCAGGGTCCACGCGCGTTCGGCCGCGCCGTCGTGCGCGTGCGCTGGCCGTGCCCCGACTTCGACGCGGGCTGGGGCCCGAACGACAACTCGCTCGTGCTCGAGATCGCGCACGGCGAGCACCGCTTCCTCTTCACGGGCGACATCGAGGCGCATGGCGAGGCGGGGGTCCTCCCCGAGGCCCGGCCGGTGGACGTGCTCAAGGTCGCCCACCACGGCTCACGGACGTCGAGCGACGAGGCGCTCCTGCGACGGCTGCGCCCGCGCGTCGCGGTGGTGAGCGCAGGGCGTCAGAACCGCTTCGGCCACCCGCACCCGGAGGTGTGGGAGCGCCTGACGCGGCTGGTGCCGAGGGTGTTCCGGACCGACCGGGACGGCGGCGTCACGGTGGTGAGCGACGGCCGGACGCTGGAGGTCTCGACCGCGCGAGCTCTCGATCGATGACTGCGCTCAATCGATGACGGCGCTCAATCGATGACTGCGCTCAATCGATGACGGTGCAGCCGACGAGGTCGAGCTCCACCGAGACCGTCGCCGTGTTGCCGTCCACGTCCTGGACCGCGCAGTCGCCGGTGAGCCCGACCATTCCGCCGTCGTCCACGGCGTAGGGGACGTCGACCTGGCAGGTGGCGCCCGCGGCCGGGCTGTAGAGGGTCGTGCCCAGCTCCGCCTCGACGCGGCCCGCAGAGGGGTCGGCGTCGGTGCGCTGCATGATGGTGACGCTCGAGAGGCCCAGATCGTCGACCGTCGCGCCGCGGCGAATGGTCACCACGAGGCCCCAGGCGTCCTCTCCGACCTTGGCCATCTCGCACTCCCCCGTGACCAGCCCGGCCGCGCCGTCGCCGGCCACGTCGAGGCGCGTGTCGTCGGGGAACGCGAAGCCCGTGCTCCGGCCGTCGGCGTCCGCGGTCACGGAGCCCCGGGCCGTGAGGCCGTGGTCCCCGCCGCAGGCGACGAGGAGGAGCGAGGCGAAGAGGGACACGAGGAGGGTTCGTCGGATCATCACGTCAGGCAGTATGAGCGAGATGCGTGCCAAGGCGGTTCGAATGCGCTTCCCGCGGGATCCCCCGTCGGCTGCGCCCCCCGGTTCACAGGGTCGACCCGACGGGGCGTGAACGCCCGGCTACGCCGGCCCCCTCCGCTCGGCCTCAGAACGGCTTGATCTTGGCCAGGATGAGGACCAGCAGCGCCCCGACGGCGAGGCCGATCGCCACGCCATCCAGCAGCTTCGGGGACGCAGGCTTGGTCCCCGCAGCCGCCTTGCGAAGCCGCCCCGAGGCGATCCCGGTGAAGGCGCTCAGGACGAGCAGCAGGGTGAGCTTCGCGTGCATCCAGCCCGCCCTCGCGTAGATCTCCGCGAAGTCCGGGATCAGCACGGTCAGCCCGCCGATCCAGGCGAGCAGCATGCCGGGCGTCGCCCAGTAGAGCATCGCCTTGCGGGCGGCGACGAGCGCGCCCTGGTTGTCCTCACGCGCCGCGTACCCGGCGACGCTCAGCGCCGCCACGCTCCCGCCGATCCAGAAGATCAGGCCTAGAAAATGCGCGACCAGCGCAAGCTCTCGCGGCTCCATCATGCGCTCAGCCCCCGCTCGTAGACCCGGTACTTCTTGTAGATCTTCGCGCCCATGGAGCGGATGCCGAGGTTGACCGGCGCGTTGTCTTCGAGGGTCCAGCTCAGCTCGCCCCAGCGATAGCCGGCCGCCTCGCCGCGGCGCGCGATCTCGACGTAGAGCGCGTGGCTCAGGCCGCCGTACTTCTTGCTGCCGCGGAGCTTGGAGCGGATGCCGAGCATCATCAGGCGCGCGCTCTTGGGCCGCTTCACCTTCAGGCGCCAGAGCATCTTGCCGATCTGGACCGGGCCGAGCTTGCCGTCGAAGTCGCGGATCACCTCGTTGAGGTTGGGCAGCGCGATGCACATCGCGACGGGCTCGTGGTCGACCTCGGCGATGAACGCCAGGTCGCGGTCGAGGATCATGCGGAGCTCCTCGCCGGTCTTCTTCACCTCCGCCTCGGTGGCCGGGACCCAGCCCCAGTTCTCCTTCCAGGCGTCGTTGAAGATCTCCATGATGATCGCGAGCTCGCGATCCATCTTGCGGGGCTCCACCGTGCGCAGCTTCACCTCGGGCAGACCCTGGACCTTCTCCCACGCGCGCTCGGCGCGCTTCGGGATCTTCCCGGTCTCGAAGCGCCACGCGAACAGATCCTTCGCCTTCTCGAGGCCCGAGGCGCCCGCGACGCGATCCTGCCACGCGCGCGAGTGACCCATCAGGATGACGGGCGGGTGCTCGTGGCCCTCGATGAGCACGCCGACCTCTTCGTTCATGTTGAGCGAGAGGGGGCCGCGCATCTTCTTCATGCCCCGACGCTGGAGCCACTCGGCCGCCGCGTCGATCAGCGCCTTGCCGACCTCGTCGTCGTCGATGGTGTCGAAGAAGCCGAAGAAGCCGGTCTCGTCGCCGTGCAGGCGCAGGTGCTCGTGGTCGATCTGCGCGGACGTGCGCCCGACCAGGCGGCCGTCCTTCCACGCTGTGAAGAGGGTGACCTCGCCGCGCTGGAAGAAGGGGTTCTTCGCGGGGGTGAGGCGCGCGCGGAGGTCGAACTCGAGGGGCGCGACCCAGGCCGGATCGCCCTCGAACACCACCCGACCCGCGCGGATGAAGTCGTCGATGTCCTCACCGGGCGTGTGCTCGCGGATCTCGATGCTCATGACGCGCCGCAGTAGCACGGGCGGCAGAGGCCTCCAAGCGCTCGGGACCGCTCTGTTCGAGGCGCGCGAGCAGGGCTACGATGCCTCCGTGTCACGTCTTCGCCTCTTCGCCTCGGCCCTCTCTCTCTTGCTGCTCTCCTGCGACGGGACCGAGCCTCCGCCCGACGCGCAGGTCACCCCCGACACGGGCCCGCCACCCACGTGCGAGGCGCTGCCCGACTTCGAGACCGGCGACGACGGCGCCGCCAGCCCGCTCGAGGTGCCGGCCGGTCAATCGCGCGCGGGTCGCGTGGGCGCGGCGCAGCTGCCCGAGGACCGGCTGAACCTCGCGGTGTGGGCGGAGGAGGACTTCGTGCTCACCAACGGCGAGGTCGCGCTGTTGATCGAGGACACGGGGCTGTCGGACATGTACGACCGCCACGGCGGGCGCCCGGTCGGCGTCGCGCGGGTCGAAGGCGACCGGCTGGTCGACGCGGGTGACTTCAACGAGATCCTGTTCGGCTTCGGCGCCTTCCTCGTCGAGACCGAAGCGGTGACCGTGCTGAACGACGGCAGCGACGGCGAGGCGGCGGTGATCCGCGCGACCGGTCCGCTCGGGCGCCTCGAGTTCGCCGGCGACCTGCTCGCCGATCTCCTGCCGGGCGAGGACTACAGCGGGCTGCCTGGCGCGATGGACTACGTGATGGCGCCCGGCTCGAACGCGGTCGACATCGTGCTCCACGTGGGCCAGCCGGGCACGCGTCCGGCGCGGGTGCCGTTCCTGGTGGCCGCGTTCTTCCAGCACTACCGCATGCCGCTCTGGACCGACGAGGGCGGTTTCGTGCGGCCCGACGGCGAGGTGCCGATGGTCTCGTTCGTGGACGACGCCGCGACCAGCTACGCGTACTTCGCGCCCGAGGGCTCGACGCTCGCCCCCATCTTCGAGCAGAGCGGCGTGATGGTCTTCAGCCTCGGCCGCTCGATCGTGCCCGGCTGCTCGGTGGCGGAGATCCCGCTCGCCACCTTGGTGCTCGGCGGGCCGGGGCTCGGCGGCCTCCAGACGGCGCTGGGCGACTACCGCGGCGAGACGCTCCGCACCGTCACGGGCCGGGTCGAGAACGCCGACGGCAGCCCCGCGCCCGACGCGCGCGTGCACGTGCGGCGCGCCGATGGGCGGCACTTCTCCCGCGCCCTCCCCGCCGAGGACGGCACCTTCAGCCTCGACGTGCCGGACGAGGGCGTGAGCTTCTACGCGCATCGGCTCGGCACGCCCGTGCACGGCCCGGTCGAGGTCGACGCGGGCGCCGACACGGTCACGCTCACCCTCCCCGCGCAGGGCGTGCTCGAGGTCTCCGTGACCGACGGGGACTCGCTCGCCTCGATCCCGGCGCGCGTGCAGGTCGTGCCCGTCGGCGGCGCGCCCGAGGTCCCGGCGGACTTCGGCGAGCGCAACATCCGGAACGGACGCGCGCACGTCGCGTTCACCACGAGCGGCGCCGTCTCGCTGCCGGTCGCGCCCGGGGAGCACGACGTCTACGTGTCCCGCGGCTTCGAGTGGGAGCTGTTCACCGACCGGGTCACCGCGGTGGCGGGCGAGACGACGCGCGTCGACGTGACCCTCAGCCGCGTCGTCGACACGACGGGCGTGATGTGCGCCGACTATCACATCCACACCCACCGCAGCCCGGACTCGCCCGACTCGCCGGAGCTCAAGCTCGCGGGCCTCATCGCGGACGGGCTCGAGATCCCGATCCGCGCCGACCACGAGTGGGTCAACGACTTCCAGCCGGTCATCGAGCGCATGGGCCTGGCGGACTACGCGTTCGGGATCGGCGGCGAGGAGCTGACCACCTTCGCGTGGGGGCACTTCGGGGTCTTCCCGCTGGTCGAGGATCGGTCGATGCAGAGCGGCAGCGCCATCTCGTGGATCGGTCGGCTGCCGCCGGCGGTCTTCGCCGACGTGCGCGCCCGGCCCGAGAACCCCGCCCTGATCATCCATCACCCGCGGAGCGGCGGCACCTTCGGCGGCTACTTCAACGCGGCCGGCTTCGACCGGGACACCGCCACCGCGGTCAACGCCGATCACTGGGACGAGGACTTCACGCTCCTCGAGGTCTTCAACGACGACTCCTTCGATCAGGCGCGGGACAGCGAGGTCGCCGACTGGTTCGCGCTGCTGAACAGCGGGCGGCGCGTGTTCGCGGTCGGCTCCTCCGACAGCCACGACATCTACGGCTCGCCCGTGGGGTACCCGCGCACCTGCCTCGATCTCGGCGTCGACGACCCCCGCGCGCTCGACGCGGACACGGTGCGCGACGTGACCAACGCGGGCGACTCCGTGATCAGCGGCGGCATCTACCTCGACGTGGTCGGCCCGGGCGGCGCGGGCCCGGGCGAGGAGGTCTCGGGCGCGGGCGACACGGCGAGCTTCGAGCTGACCGTGCAGGCGGCGTCCTGGATCCGCGGCGCCATGCAGGTCGAGGTGATCGTCGACGGCGTGACCACGGAGACCATCCCGATCCCCGACATGGGCCCCGATCCGCTCAACCCGGTCCTGCGGCTGCAGACGAGCGGCATCGAGGCGCCCGTGGCCGCGGAGGGCTCGTGGGTCGTCTTCCACGTCTCGGCCGAGGGCGACCTCGCCCCGGTGCACCCGGGCCGCCGGCCGTTCGCGGTGAGCAACCCGATCTTCCTGACGCGCTGACGCTCAGACCTGGAAGCGCTGCACGAGGCCGCCCAGGCGCTCGGCGAGGTGCGAGAGATCGCGCGCGGCCTGCAGCGTCTGGTTCGTTCCCGCGCTCGTCTGGGTCGCGGCGCTCGCGATGTCGTTCATCGCCCGCGTGACCTCCTCGGTGCTGCGCTCCTGGTCGCGGGTCACGGCGCTGATCCGGTGCGCGGCCTCGGTCGTGTCGGCGGCGATCCGGGTGGCGCCCGCCGTGGCCTCGGTGGTGGCGCGCGTCGCCCCGCGGATGTCGTCGGTGAGCGTCTTGACGTCGCGCACGCTGGCCATGACGTCCTCGGCGAGCCGCTGCATGCGCGCCGCGACGAGCGAGAAGCCGCGCCCCGCCTCCTCGGCCTTGGCCCCCTCGAGCGCGGCGTTCAGCGCGAGCAGCTCCGACTTGTTGGCGATGTCCTTGATGACGTCGAGGATCTCCGCGATGCGATCGGTGTGTCGGCGCAGGCCGTCGAGGCTCTCGTCGATGGTGCGCGCGTTGTCGAGCGTGGCCTCGGCGTTCTCGGCCACGCCGCGCGCGGAGCTGGCGATCTCCCGCGAGCTGCCGAGCATCGCCTCGATGGTGCGGCGCGTCTCCTCGACCGCGCTCGACTGCTCGACCGCGCTCTCCTCCTGCTGGCGCGCCATCGCGCCGATCTCCTGGGTGGCCGACGCGAGCTGGGCCGAGGTCTCCTGGATCTGGCCGACCATCTCGCGGAGGTTGGTCAGCATCGAGCGGACCGTCTTGGGCACGTCGCCCTCCCCGTCCACGTCGCCCGTCAGGTCGCCGGCCGCGATGCGGCGCGCGCGCTCCATCACCACCTCGATGTCGTCGAGCCGCATGCGCAGCAGCCCGAGGTTCTCGTCCGAGTGCCGCACGAAGACGACGCCCATCGCCGCCACCGCGGCGAGCAGGATGGACGTGCCCATGCCCATCGGGCCCGCGTCGGCCCAGGCGACCTCCCCCACGGCGAGGCCCTTCGCGAACGCGCCGAGCACGACGAGCATCGCCGCGAGCACCGTGCCGATGGTGTAGGCGCGCGGGAGGAGGAACGGCGCGAGGAACGCGACGAGGAAGAGGGTCTGCAGGGTGCCCACCGCGAACGCGCCGCCGACCCCGCGGAAGAGGGTGACCGCGGCGCTGCCCACCAGCCCGGCGAGCAGCACGCGCGCGCCCAGGTCCGCCCGGCCGCCGAAGGACAGCATGAGGGTCACGAGGCAGGTCACCGTCGTCACGGCGACGGTCGCGATGGAGCCCCCCTCCGCGCCGACGGTGGCGTAGACGAGCACGCCCGTGAGGCCGAAGAGGAGGAGCACCCCGGCGATGACCATGACGAAGCGTCTCCGGAAGGCCTCGGTGCGACGCTCGAGGCTCGCGCTCACGTGGGGATCGGTGGCGTCCATGACTTGTCTCCAGGCTCTGGGAAGGCGCGCCGGGCGAGCAGCACGCGCGCGCGGTCGGGGTCGAGATCGAGGCCGGCGAGGCCCGTGACGTTCGAGGCGAGTCGGCGCGGTGGGCGACGCTCGAGGGCGGCGCGGGCCGCGTCGATCGCGGCGCCGGCGCGCGCGGTGAGCCCGAGCGCGTCGTGCAAGCCCGCCAGCGCCCACCACGCCTGCCAGAGATCGGCGTCGAGGAAGGTGGCCTCGCGGAGCGCGCCGACCGCCACCTCGAGATCGCCGCGGCGGCGGAGCGCGACGCCGGCCAGGAGCCGCGCCTCGGCCGCGAGCCGCGCGCTCGGATCGGCGAACGCCTCCGCGTAGCAGGCGAGCGCGCCCTCCTGGTCGCGCGCCACCGCGAGCCGGTTCCCGGCGTCGAGGTGGACGAGCGCGCTCGGCGGCGGAGGCGCGCTCGGTGGGGCGCGGTGCGCCAGGGAGGGCGACTCCGGTGGCGAAGCGGGCGACGCCGCGGGCGGCTTGGTCCGTGGCCTGAGCAGCGCGTCGGCGGCGCCGAGCACGAGCACGCCGCCGGGCGCGAGCGCCGCGCCGAGACGCACGATCACCCGGCGCGCCGCGTCGGGGTGGAAGTGGATGAGCACGTTCCGGCAGACGATCGCGTCCCAGCTCCCCGGCGCCACGGGGTCGTCGCAGAGGTTGTGCCGGGCGAAGCGGACCTGCTCTCGGATCGCGTCGCGCATGACGAAGTCGCCGTCGACCTCGTGGAAGAACCGCTCGCGGAGCCGTTCTTCCACATGCCGGAGCGCCAGGCCGGCGTAGCGAGCCGCCCGGGCCCGCGCGAGCACGGACGGGACCACGTCGGTGGCGAGCACGTGCAGCGACGGACGCCCCGCGAGCGCGGCCAGCATCGCGAGCGAGTACGGCTCCTCCCCGCTCGCGCAGCCCGCGCTCCAGACGCGCGCAGTGGCCGGCAGCGCGCGCACGAGGGCTTCGAGCTGCGGCCGGTCGCGCAGGAACCAGGTGTGGTGGTTCGCGATCAGCGGGAGGAACGCGTCGAGATCTCCGGGACGCGCGGCGAGGACCTGCGAGACCGCGCGGCGGACCCGTGGCGACTCGGGCGGGCGCAGCCCGTAGCGGGCCTCGAGCCGGGTCAGCATGCGCTCCGCGTCCGCCGCCGAGACGTCGCTCACGTTCCAGCCCTCCGCGCGCGCGCCTCGATCAGGTGCCCGAGCTCGAGCGGGGTGCCGTGCTGCGCGACCACGCCGCGCGCGGTGGCGGCGCCGGGCATGCCCCACACCACGGAGCTCTCCCGATCCTGGGCCACGGTGAGCGCCCCGGCCGCCCGCAGCGCCGCCATGCCCTCGACGCCGTCGCGGCCCATCCCCGTCAGCAGCACGCCGAGCGCGTGCCGACCGTGGCTGCGCGCGAGGGACGCGAAGAGCACGTCGATCGAGGGCACGTGCCCACCGCGCGCCGGCTCGACGCGCACCCGCGTCCCCGGCAGAGACAGGTGCGCGCCGTCCGGCGCGAGCAGGACGCAGCCTGGCTCCGGGCGCTCGCCGTCGCGCGCCACCCGCACAGAGAGGCGCGTCTCCCGGGCGAGCCACCGCGCGAGCCCGTCGACGAAGCCGTGCGCGAGGTGCTGCACGACGAGCACGGGCGCGGCGAAGTCGCGGGGGAGCGGGCCGAGGAGCGCGCCCAGCGCGGCGGGGCCTCCCGTCGACGCGCCCACGCCGATGACCCGCGCCCGGGAGGCCGGCGGCGCCTCCACCCGCGGCGGCCTCGGCGCCGGCCGCTCGACCCGCCCCGCGAGGGCGTGGAGCCGTCGCCGCCACGCCGCGCGCTCGGTCGGCCCGAGGCGCCACTTCTCGGGCTTCGGGATCAGGTCGCGCGCCCCGCGGCGGAGGGCCTCGAACGCGAGCTCCCCGTCCTCGCCGGGGTCGCCCGTGACCATGACGATGGGCGTCGGGCGGCGCGCCATGATCGCGGCGACCGCGTCGAGGCCGCCCATGACCGGCATGTGCACGTCCATCAGGATCAGGTCGGGAGAGAGCCGCTCCGCGAGGGCGCACGCGTCGGCGCCGTTGCGCGCGCGCCCGACGAGCGAGAGCGTCCCCTCCGGTCGGCCGGTGTGCGGCGGGAGCAGCTCCGTCTCCACCCACCGGAAGAAGAGCGGCGAGTCGTCGGCCACGAGCAGCCGGAGCGGCGCCGCGCTCACGCGACCTCCCGTGAGAGGAGGCCGAGCACGGCCCGCTCGAGCTCCACGCGCGAGAGCCGCGACTTGACCACGTAGGCGTCGGCGCCGAGCGCCCCGGCGCGGCGGACCGACGCGTCGCCTTCGCTGCTGGTGAACACGACGACGGGCAGGTGCTCGGTCTCGGGCGCCGCCCGCAGGGCCTCGAGGAGCGCGAAGCCGTCCATGACGGGCATGTCGAGGTCGGTCACGACGAGCTGGGGCCGCCCCTCGGCGATCACGCGCAGCGCGTCGCGTCCGTCGACCGCCTCGAGCACCTCGTGCCCCATCTCGCGGAGCGCCGACGCGGCGACGTCCCGCATGAGCTCGGAGTCGTCCACCACGAGCACGCGGCGTCGCCCGACGTGCGCGCTCGACCGCGCGCGCGCGGCGCCGACTCCGTCCAGCCGCATCAGCGCCGCCACGTCCAGCATCGGCACGACCTCGCCGTCCTCGAGCACGGCCGCGCCCGAGAGCAGCTCGAGGTCCGCGACCAGCACGGTGTCGCGGCGCACCGTGACGCGCTGCACGCCCCGACAGCGGTCGACGCCGAGCGCCACCTCGCCGCGTCCGTCGCGCAGCACCACCACTCGCCGCGGAAGGGCGCTCGCGGGGGCGCCGATCGCGTCGGCGAGGGACAGGTAGCGCAGGCGCTCGTCTTCGAGGCGCATGACCCACCCCGCGCCTGCGGGCTCGAGCGGCGCGGCGGCGGCGTCGAGCACCACCCCGACGGCCCGCGCCGGGACGACCCACGCGCTGCCGCCCGCCTCGAGCACCGCGCCGCGTGAGACGACACGGGAGCCCGGGACGCGGAGGCGGATCGACGTGCCCCGGCCGCGCTCGCTCGACACCTCCACCCGCCCACCGACCGCGATCAGCGCGCTCGCCACCGCGTCGAGGCCCACGCCGCGTCCCGAGGTGACGCTGGCCTTCACCTGGGTGCTCAGGCCGGGCAGGAGGACGGCGCGCAGCGCCTCGTCGTCGCTGGCGTCGGGTCCGAGCGCGCCGAGCGCCTGCGCTCTTCGACGGACCGCCTCGACGTCGACCCCGCGCCCATCGTCGGCGACCTCGACCTCGACCTCGCTCCCGTCGACGCGGGCGCGGACCAGAACGCTCCCGCACGACTCCTTGCCCGCAGCGAGGCGCTCGTCCGGGCGCTCCAGGCCGTGGTCGATCGCGTTCCGGAGCAGATGCACGAGCGGCACCCGGAGCGCCTCGAGCACCTCGGCGTCGACCTCGATGTCCCCGCCGAGGGTCTCGAGCGCGACCTCCTTGTCCTGCTCGAGCGCCATGCGCCGAACCGCGGCCCGCTGCGACGCGAAGAGCCCACCGAGCGGCACGAGGCCGAGCTCCCGCGCGGACGCCTCGAGCGCGTCGGCGTGCTCGCGCGCGTCGGCGGATACGGCGCGGGCCGCGGTCGCGAGGTTTGCCGCGTGCCGCTCCACGCGGTCGAGCCGGAGCCCGATCGCGTGCCGGTCCGGCGCGGAGCCGGCGAGCGCCGCGCGCATGGCCGCCAGCTCCTCACGCAGCTGCGCGAGCTCGCCCGAGAGCCCCCGCATCGCCGCGTCCCCGCTCCTGGCGGCGAGCGCGAGCTCGGTCAGGCGCGCTACCCGCGCCTCGCTCGGTCGCACTCCGTCCCGCGCCGCGGGCACTGCGCTGACCGCGAGGCTCTCGGCCACCGCGTCCAGCGCCGCGTAGAGCGCGCGGCGGTGCGACTCGGAGGTCACGTCCGCGGCCAGCTCGGCCGCCACGCCTTCGGCGTCGTGCACGCGCGCGGCGACCGCGGCGAGCCCGACGAGCCGCGCCTCGCCCTTGAGCGTGTGGAGCTCACGCGCGAGCGTGCGCAGCGCCTCGCCCGGCGCGTCCGGGTCGAGCTCCGCGACCAGGGCCTCCACCGTCGCCAGCCGCTCGGCCGCGATCGCCTGCAGATCCAGCACCAGATCGGGCGCAATCATCGAAGTCGCGCGAGCCGTTCCGGGTCGAGGAGGAGCGCGAAGCCGGCCGGTCGCGTGACCAGGGCCGAGACGCCGAGGCGCGCGCAGAAGTCGGCGAGCAGCGGCGGCACCGCGACCGGCGGCGCCACCTCCTCGACGCGCACGCGGCCTACGCGCAAACGAAGCGCCGCGGCGCCCGCCCGCACGAGCACCTCGCACGCGCGCTCGGCTCCCGCGAGCCCGAGCCAGTGGGCCAGGTCGAGCAGCCCGTCGTCGTCGGGATCGTCGTCGTGCTCGAGGAACGCGAGGAGTGACTCGGCGGGGAGCGCCACCTCCTGCTCTCCGAACGACATGAGGGCGACCCGGTCAGCAGGCACGGCTCACCTCGAACAGCGCGTGAGGGTCGAGCTCGAGCGTCACGCCGTCCGGCGAGAGCACCTCGCCGACGGTCACGGTCCGGAGCGCCGCGTCGAGGGGAGCGGTCGAGCGCTGCCGCTTGGCGTCGGCGATCACGCCGTGCACGCGCGAGACGAGGAAGCCCGCCCGCAGGCCGCCTTCGAGTTCGGCGATCACCGCGCGCCCCTCGCGCGGTGGGAGCGCTCCGATGGACAGGAGCACGCCGAGGTCCACGAGCGGCAGCGGCGCCCCGCGGAGGCTCGCGAGCCCGACGAGGTGCGCCGGCGCGCGCGGGAGAGGCCGCGACGGGGGCCGGTCCACGATCTCCTGCACGACCGCGACCGAAAGCCCCAGCCGCAGCGACTCCACCGACATCGCGAGCAGCGCGCCGCTCACGACGCGGGCTCCAGGGAGAGCACGATGTCGCGGATCGCGCTCGGCGCCGCGTCGTGGTCGACCATCGGAGGATGAAACCCCTCCACCCGGGTGAAGCTCGCGCCCCGGGGCCCGCGCAGGATCACGAAGCGGTCGCGGTAGCTGTCGTCCACGCGGATCGCCTCCCGGGCGAGCTTGGACAGCGGCAAGTCGTCCAGCTCCGTGCTCGCCACCACCAGCTCAGGCGGCCGCGGGCTCATGACGAGGAGCAGGGCCTCGGTGCCCGAGTCGGAGCTGGTCACGTCCGCGAAGCCGGCGAGCCCGTCGGTGATGCGCGCGCGGCGGTCGGCCTCCGGCTCGACCACGAGCACGGCACGCCGGCGGGTCTGCGGGGCGCGCACGAGCCGCCTCAGCCGCTGCGCGATCTCCGCCACGGGCGTGCCCTTGGGGATGGTCCCGTCCGCCCCGTGTCGCCGCGCGAGCGCCTCCAGCTCCGCCGGGTCGCGGTCCGAGTGCAGGAGCACGCGCGGCCGCCGTCGCGCCTGGGCGAGCGTGGCCAGCACCTCCCCGCCGTCGAGCGCGGGCATCGAGACGTCGAGCAAGACGACGTCCGGCTTCTCCCGCGCGATCGCGGCGCCGGTGCCGATGGGGTTCAGTCGCGTGACGACCTCGAACCCCTCGGCGCCGAGCGCGCGCTCCAATGCCCGGCAGACGAGCACGGAGTCGTCCACCACCATCACCCGAATGCCGCCCACCGGGAAGAGAGTGCCCTGCAGCGCGACAGTCGTCTGTCAGGAGAAGGCGGACACCAAACTGGACGCGCGATGTTGCCACCGGCGCGCGCGCCCGATCAGCGCTTCGGGCCGACCATCTCGGCCGGCTTCACGGCCGCCTCGAACTCCTCGGCGCTCAGGAAGCCGAGCTCGACCGCCGTCTCCTTCAGGGTCTGACCCTTCTCGTAGGCGGTCTTCGCGATCTTGGCCGCCTTGTCGTAGCCGATGACCGGGTTGAGCGCGGTCACGAGCATCAGGCTGTTCTTCAGGTTCTTCTCGATGACCGCGCGGTTCGGCTCGAGGCCGCGCGCGCAGCGCTCCTCGAAGCTGGCGCAGGCGTCGCCCAGGAGCCGCACCGACTGCAGCAGGTTGTACGCGATGACGGGCTTGAAGACGTTCAGCTCGAAGTTGCCCTGGCTGCACGCGAAGCCGATGGCCGCGTCGTTGCCCATCACCTGGGCGCAGACCATCGTCATCGCCTCGGCCTGGGTCGGGTTGACCTTGCCCGGCATGATCGAGCTGCCCGGCTCGTTGGCGGGGATGAGCAGCTCGCCGATGCCGCAGCGCGGCCCGGACGCGAGCCAGCGCACGTCGTTGGCGATCTTCATGCACGCCGCCGCGAGCTGCTTGCAGGCGCCCGACGCGAACACGAAGGCGTCGTGCGCCGCGAGGCCCGCGAACTTGTTGGGGGCGCTGACGAAGTCGAAGCCGGTGAGCTCCGCGATCTGCTGCGCCACGTGGCGCGCGTAGTCGGGGTGGGTGTTGAGCCCGGTGCCGACCGCGGTGCCGCCGAGGGCGAGCTCGCGAAGCTGGGTGAGGCTCATCTTGAGCGCCGCGACCGCGTGGTCGAGCTGCGCCACCCAGCCGCTGATCGCCTGCCCGAGGGTGAGCGGCGTCGCGTCCTGGAGGTGCGTGCGGCCGATCTTGACGATGTCCGCGTAGGCCTCGGCCTTGCCGTGGAGGGTCTCGCGGAGCTGCTTCACGCAGGGGAGGAGGTGCCTCTCGATCTGCTCGACCGCGGCGATGTGCATCGCGGTCGGGAAGGTGTCGTTGGAGCTCTGGCTGCGGTTGACGTGGTCGTTCGGATGCACGGGCGACTTGCTGCCCATCTCGCCGCCCGCGATCTGGATGGCGCGGTTCGCGATGACCTCGTTCACGTTCATGTTCGACTGGGTGCCCGAGCCGGTCTGCCAGACGACGAGCGGGAAGTGGTCGTCGAGCTTCCCGGCGATGACCTCGTCGGCCGCCTGCACGATCAGGTCCTTGATCTCCGCCTCGAGGTTGCCCAGCGAGTGGTTCGTGAGCGCGGCCGCCTTCTTGAGCACGCCGAACGCGCGCACGATCTCGGTCGGCATCCGCTCCTCCCCGATGGGGAAGTTCATCTTCGAGCGCTCGGTCTGGGCGCCGTAGTAGGCGTCGGCGGGGACCTCGAGCTTGCCCATGGTGTCGGATTCGGTGCGGGTGGCCATCGTCGCTCCTCTTTCGTTCACGGTCGTCTCGTCCGCGGAGGGATCGCCGCTGCCTTACCCGCCGCCCCCGCCGCTGGCAACCGCCCCCGCGCACGCGCCGAGCGGGGACGTGCGAAGATGTCCGGGAAGGTGAACACGTCCCCGCCGGTCTTCGCCGCCTGGATCGCCGGACAGATCGCGCTGTCCGTGGCGGTCGGGCTCGCGACCACCCGGGGCCCGCGCGCGCTGCTCGGCGCGGTCGTGCTGGCCGTCGCGCTCGCCCTCCCCTGGCTGGCCCCTCCCCACGTGGGCCTTCGCTTCTGGCTCGCGCTCATCTCGGTGCTCTCCTGCCTGATCTTCGTGGAGCTGGCCCGGGAGCGCCGCACGTCCTCGCCGTTGGTCCGTGTGTGGATGGCGCTCACTCCCTCCGACGTGCGCCTGGCCGCGCGGGTCCCGCCCCGGCTCGACGGCTTCGGGATGGCGTCGGGGCTCGGCTACGCGCTCGCCGCGGCCGGAGGCGCGTGGCTTGTCTTCGCCGTCGCGCCGGCCCTGGACGGCGCCTCGCGCTGGCTCGTCCGCTGGGGCGCGGGCCTCGTGTTCGGCTACGCGCTCTTCGAGGCGGCCGTGCACGCCATCCGCGTGTCCTACCGGGCGCTCGGGGTGGAGCTGCCGCGCATGCACGACGCGCCCGTGCTCTCGCGCACGGTGAGCGAGCTCTGGTCGCGCCGCTGGAACCAGACCGTGCACGTGTGGCTGAGGCGTCACTGCTTCGCGCCGCTCGCGCGCCGCCGTCACCCCGTGCTCGGCATCGCGTGGGCGTTCGTGGTGAGCGCGGCCATCCACGCCTGGCTGGCCTTCGTCGCGCTCGACCTCGAGATGACCGCGTGGATGGGCGGCTTCTTCCTGGTGCAGGGCGCGGCGGTCCTCGCCGAGCGCGCGCTGGGGGTCGCGCGGTGGCCGGGGTGGCTGGCCCGCGCCTGGACCTGGGCCGTGATGCTCTGTAGCGCGCCCCTCTTCGTCGAGCCCTTCCTCCGGTTCACCGGGGCGTGATTGGACGCCGGGCCCACCGGCCCTACTCTGTGGGTATGCAGGGCTCCATCCGAATCGAGCGCGGCGCCCGCGGGGTCGCCGTCGTGTCCCTCCTGGCCTCCGCCGCCTTCTTCGCCTGGTACGGCTTCGCGGTCGGGTCGAGCTGGGCGGCCATGCTGCCCTTCTTCGGTGGGCTCATCCTCGCATGGGTGGTCGCGGCCATCGGCGTGAGCCGGCAGCGGGTCTGGGGTCCGAGCTACGCGGCCGGCCTCGCGGCCATCTCCACGATGGTGATGATGCCGACCGGGCTGCACCCCTCGGTGATGGTCTTCCTCGGCGCCCAGGTCGTGCTGCTCACCGCGCTCGCGGTCCGGACGGTGTCCGCGCAGGACGCCGGCGCGCCCGTCGCCGACTGGAGGCACGCGGCGGTCGGCTTCATGGCCGGCGTCGCGGTCCCGCACCTCGTGGTCGCGGGCCTGCTCCCCGGCGCGGCGTGCGGCGTCGCGCTGACCGGCGTCGCCGCGGCCGGGCTCGCCGTCCTCGGGCTCTCGGGCGTGTTCCGCGGCAAGACCTGGGGCCTGTTCGCGCTGATGGGCGCCGTCCCGCTCCTGGTGGCCATCCCCGAGGTGGCGCACCCCTGCCTCACCACCGCCCACGACCGCGCAGGCGACCTCGCCGCGCTCGCCCTGGGCCTGGGTTTGATCCCCTGGATCGCGCCCCTCGCCCGCGCGCTCCGGCCGCGGGGCTGATCCTCCCTTTCGGGCGCGCGGCGGTCTGCTAACGTCCCGGCGCCATGGCCGGATTCGTTGGTTTTCACCGGCTCTTCGTCGCGAATCGCGGCGAGGTCGCCGCCCGCATCGCCCGCACCTGTGACCGCCTCGGCGTGACGCCCGTCTTCGGGGTCTCCGAGGCCGACGCGGACGCCCCCTACGTTCGAGATCGCGAGAGCGTCGTGCTCGGGCCCGCGCGCGCCGCGTCGAGCTACCTCGACCTCGAGCGGGTCGTGCAGGCGGCCAAGCAGGCTCGCTGCACCGCGGTGCACCCGGGCTGGGGCTTCCTGGCCGAGAACCCCCGCTTCGCCGCGCTCTGTGAGCAGCACGGGCTGACCTTCGTCGGGCCGCCCGCGCACGTCATGCACCTGATGGGCAAGAAGACGCCGGCCAAGGACGCGATGCGCGAGGCAGGGCTCACGCTCATCCCCGGCTCGGACGGCGTGCTCGCCGACGCGGCCGAGGCGCGGCGCGTGGCGGACGAGGTCGGCTACCCCGTGCTGCTCAAGGCGGAGAGCGGCGGCGGCGGGCGCGGCATGCGCGTGGCCCGCAGCCCCGACGAGGTCGCGGGCGCCTACCAGGACGCGTCGGCCGAGGCGCGCGCCGCGTTCGGCGACCCGCGGCTGTACCTGGAGAAGCTGATCGAGGGCGGC
This sequence comes from Sandaracinaceae bacterium, assembly GCA_040218145.1. GTDB lineage: Bacteria > Myxococcota_A > Polyangia > Polyangiales > Sandaracinaceae > JAVJQK01. The sequence goes on from JAVJQK010000097.1 coordinate 38,900, forward strand.
CGCCACATCGAGATCCAGCTCCTCGCCGACCGCTACGGCAAGGCCATCCACCTCGGCGAGCGCGACTGCACCGTCCAGCGCAACCACCAGAAGCTCATCGAGGAGTCGCCCTCACCCGTGCTCGACACCGAAGAGCGCGCGCGCACCCTCGACGCCGCGGTCCGCGCCACCGAGTCGATCGGCTACGTGGGCGCGGGCACGATGGAGTTCCTGCTCGACGAGGACGGCGTGCTCCGCTTCATGGAGATGAACACCCGCCTCCAGGTCGAGCACTGCGTCTCCGAGGAGCGCAGCGGCATCGATCTGGTCGAGGAGCAGCTCCGCGTCGCGGCGGGACAGCCGCTCCGACACTTGCAAGACGACGTGTCGCTGCACGGGCACGCGATCGAGTGCCGGATCAACGCGGAGGATCCCGAGAACGGCTTCCGCCCCACCCCCGGCACCCTCGAGGTGTGGGAGGTGCCGCCCCTCGAGGGCGTGCGCGTCGACACCCACGTCGCCCAGGGCTACGTGGTCCCGCCGCACTACGACTCCCTGATCTGCAAGGTCATCGCGTACGGCGACGACCGCGATCAGGCCTGCGACCGGATGGTCGCGGCGCTGAAGGGGCTGAAGGTCGAGGGCATCTCCACCACCGCCCCGATGCACGTCGCCATCCTCGAGAGCAAAGCGTTCCGCGAGAGCGACTACGACACCCGCGCCATCCCCGGCTGGCCCGCCTGACGAGAGAAAGCATTCATGGCCCACGTCCCCCTGACCCCCATCGGTCGCCCCCGCACCGACGTCCTCGACGAGCGCGCCTGGCGCGAGCACCAGGAGAAGCTCGCGCCGCTCGAGGAGAAGCTCCGCGCGCGCCGCGAAGAGGTCCACGCCGGCTGGGGCGAGAAGTACGCCCAGCGTGTCCACGCGAAAGGCAAGCTGACCACCCGGGAGCGCCTCGCGCGGCTCGCCGATCCGGGCAGCGAGCTGTTCGAGGTCGGCACCTTCGTCAACTACGGCGACACCTTCGGCGACAAGCCGCTGACGAGCCCCGCGGCCGGGGTGGTCACGGCGTTCGCCAAGGTCGAGGGCCGCTGGTGCATGGTCATCGCCAACGACAACACCGTGGCGAGCGGCTCGTGGTGGCCGCGCACGCCCGAGAAGATCGAGCGCGCGCAGATGATGGCGCTCCGGCTCAAGCTCCCGACGGTCTACCTCGTGGACTGCTCGGGGCTGTTTTTGCCGGAGCAGTCGCGCTCGTTCCCGGGCGGCACCGGGGCGGGGCACATCTTCAAGATGAACAGCCTGCTGAGCGCGAGCGGCGTGCCGCAGATCGCGGGCGTGTTCGGAGACTGCATCGCGGGCGGCGGCTACATGCCGATCATCAGCGACCGCGTCTACATGACCGAGCAGGCCTACATGGTCATCGCGGGCGCGGCGCTCATCAAGGGCGCCAAGAGCCAGAAGCTCACCTCGCTCGGCATCGGCGGCCCCGAGGTGCACGTGCACCAGAGCGGCTGCGCGGACGTGCGCGTCCCCGACGACGAGACGGCCATCGCGGCGATCCGACGCGAGGTCGGGCGCCTGCCGAGCTCCGCCGCCGACTACTACCGCGGCGGCGCGGGCGCGATCGAGCCGGCGCACCCGCCGCGCGAGCTGGCCGGGATCCTCCCGGTCGACCACCGCGAGAGCTACGACGCGATGGAGGTGCTCGCGCGCCTCACCGACCAGAGCCTCTTCTGGGAGTGCATGCCGCACGTCGGCGAAGAGATCGTGTGCGGGATCGGCAAGGTGGGCGGGCTCTACGCCGGCTTCGTCATCAACCGTCAGGGTCTCGTCGGCGATCCCGAGCACCCCGATGAGCAGCGCCCGGCCGCCATCCTCTACCGCGGGGGCATCGCGAAGGTCGCCGCCTTCTCGCGGGCCTGCAACGACGACGGCATCCCGCTCATCTGGCTCCAGGACATCAGCGGCTTCGACATCGGCACCGAAGCCGAACGTCAGGGCTTGTTGGCCTACGGTTCGAGCCTCATCTACACGAACAGCACCAACGCGGTGCCCATGTTCACCGTCCTCCTCCGCAAGGCGTCGGGGGCCGGCTACTACGCCATGAGCGGCCTCCCCTACGACCCGATCGTGCAGCTCTCCACCAGCATCTCGCGCCTGAGCGTGATGGAGGGGCGCACCCTCGCGATCGCGACCTACAACTCGAAGCTCGACGACGACTTCGAGATCCTCAGCGACGATCCGGAGGAGCGCCGCGCCATCGCCGAGGGCATGGAGGCGGTCTCCAAGCGGATCGAGGCGGACATGGACCCGTACGTGGCCGCGCGGCAGATGGACACCGACGAGATCGTGGAGCTGGGCGCGCTGCGCGACTGGCTCGAGGTCTTCGTCGAGGCCAGCTACCAGTCGATCGGCCACCGCCGCATCAAGAACCCGCGCATCTGGAGCCTCCACGACCTGCGCGAGCTGCACGAGGGGATCCGATGAGCGACGGACGACGTTTCGCGAAGGGCCTCGAGGTCCGAGGGGAGCGGGACGACGCGGGTCGCCTGACCCTCTTCGCGCCCCGGCCCGGGCTGTGGCGCGACGCGCCGCGCGAGGGGGCGCTGGTTCGCCCTGGCGACGCGGTCGGTGAGCTCGAGGTGCTCGGGGTCGTGCACGCGCTCCGGGCCCCCGCCGACGCGTTCGGGGTCGTCTCCGGGCTCCCGGGCGGCCGCCGCCTCGGACGGCGCCCGGTCGACGCCCGCACCGCGCTGATGACCCTCGACCCCGAGGGCGTCAGCGGCGAGGAGGCGGCCAAGGTCGCGGCCGAGGCCGCCGCGGACGCGAGCGGGCCCGTGTTCCGCACCCCGCTCGGCGGCCGCTTCTACGCGCGCCCCTCCCCCGACGCCGATCCGTTCGTGACGCCCGGCCTCGCGCTGAAGGGCGGCGAGACGATCGCGCTCATCGAGGTCATGAAGACGTTCAACCGCGTGCAGTACGCGGGTGAGCCCGCCACCGTGAAGGCCGTCCGCGCGAAGGACGGAGACGACGTCGAGGCCGGCGACGTCTTGTTGGAGCTCGAATGAGCGAAGAGGACGGAGACGACGAGGGCACGCTCCTCGACCGGTTCCTCCGGGTGTTCAGTGACGTGCGGCGAGGCGAAGGCGCCACCGCGCTCATCCTGCTGTTCACGATCTTCGTCCTGCTCGTCTGCTACTACGTCCTGAAGACCGTGCGCGAGCCGCTGGTGCTCGCCAGCGCGGAGCAGGATCTCCAGCTCCTGCGCGGCACGGGCCTGCCCGACTGGCTCGTCGACACGATCGTCCAGGGAGAGGGCGCGCAGCTGAAGGCGGTCGCGGCCGGCTTCCAGGCCCTGCTCCTGGCCGGCTTCGTGCCCGCCTACTCGTGGCTCGCCTCGAAGGTCACGCGCATCCGCCTGATCGTGGGCGTGACCCTCTTCTGGATCGCGTGCATCCAGCTGTTCTTCTTCCTGCGCCTCGCCGGCGTGCCGATGCTCGGCTTCTTCTTCTACATCTGGGTCGGCATCTTCAGCGTCTCGATCATCGCGCAGTTCTGGTCGTTCGCGAACGACATCTACAGCGACGAGCAGGGCAAGCGGCTCTTCCCGATCATCGGGGTCGGCGCCACCGCGGGCGCCCCCGTCGGCTCATGGGGCGCGGGCGCGCTCTACGACTACATCGCCCCCGACGACGTGGAGCGCGCGGACCTCGACGGGCTGCAGACCTGGCTCGCGGACCTCGGGCTCGACCCGAGCTTCATCCTGCTCCAGGTCCCCGCGATCACGCTGCTCGTGTTCCTGGGCATGATGATCTGGGCCGCGCAGCGGAAGCGCCTGGCAGAGGGCGTGAGCGACGCGCCGCAGGAAGAGGACGAGGACAAGGGCAGCGCCAAGGACGGCTTCGCCCTCATCCTGAAGAGCCCCTACGTCCGGCTCATCGCGGCGGTGATCCTCACCCTGAACCTCGTCAACACGATGGGCGAGTTCTTGCTGAGCGACATGGTCGACCAGGCGGCGGAGCAGGCGGTCGCGGCGGGCACGGCCGCGAACGAGGGGAAGTGGATCGGGAGCTTCTACTCGAGCTTCTTCCTCTACGTGAACATCGCCGCGCTCGTGCTGCAGGCCTTCGTGGTCTCACGGCTGGTGAAGTACATCGGGCTCAAGGCGGTCCTCTTCGCGCTGCCGGTGGTGGCGCTCGGGAGCTACTCGCTCTTCGCCGCGGGCTTCGGGCTCGTGGTGCTCCGCTGGGCGAAGACGGCCGAGAACTCGACCGACTACTCCATCATGAACACGGGCAAGGCGATGGTCTGGCTGCCGACCACGCGCGCGGCCAAGTACCAGGGTAAGCAGGCCGTGGACACGTTCATCGTGCGCATCGGCGACCTCGCCTCGGCCGTGATGTTCCTGATCGGCACCGCCGCGCTCGGCATGGGCCTCCAGGGCCTGGCCGCGGTGAACCTAGGCTTCGTGATCCTCTGGCTCGGGCTGACCTACCTGCTCGTGCGCAAGCACCAGCAGGTCGAGCGCGATCCCAGCGCCGACCCTGCGGCCAGCGCCGAGGCGGTCGAGCTCGAGAACGAAGCCGCCTGAAGCGACTATCGATCTCGTACGCGGGCGACGTCGGCGAGGCAGTTCGCGTCGAAGTCGGGGAGCGAGCCGCCGAGGAGACGCTCGCGGATCGAGCTGATCCCGCTCCGCGACTCGAACGCCCAGTACATGATGCACTCGTCGCTCTCGTCGTGACGGCCGTGGTCGGCGTCCCGGTGGGGGGTGACCATGTCGAGGCCGTTGTCCACGAGGCCGAGGGTGTGGCCGACCTCGTGCAGCCAGACGAGGTACTGGGCCTCGCGGCAGACGTCGGCGCCGAGGATCGGATCGCTCTGGCAGGCCCGCTGCAGGCTCTCCTGGAACATGACGATGAACTGGTGGCCGAAGGCGAGGCCCAGCGTCACGCCGCCGCCCGCGTCGCCCGCGTCGTGGCCGTCGACCCAGAGCACGTGGAGCACGACGGTGCCCGGCGTCGGGTCGTCGTCGAAGGACTCCGCGGCGAGGCGACCCAGCTCTTCGTGGGTCCACGCGTGATCCGAGCCGCGCGGAGAGAGCCGGTCGCTGCGCACGATCTCGATCCCCGCCGGCTTGTCGACCAGCGTCTCGAGCCGCGCGACGAGATCCGCCTCGGCGCCGGCGAGCGGCTCGTGCCCCGGCACGTAGTCGAGCTCGATCACCAGCCGCTGCGCGAGGTCACCGCGAAGGTAGCGCTCGTTTCGCGGATGGGTCTCGGGAGGACCGGCGTCCGGGCCGGGCTCGGTGAAGGCGTCCAGCGGCGCGCCGCCGTCGGCGGGGCGGGGCGGCGGATCGTCCTCGGGGAAGAGGAAGCAGCCCGTCAGGAGCAGCGCTGGAAGGATGGCGAGGTTGTTCAACGCGAGGATCTTCATCGACACCCGAAGCCGCCCCACACCGTCGGCGGCTCCCGCCAGCTTACCGCAGCAGGTGCACGACCACACCCGCGCGACCGCTGGCCGGGGCGCGCACGCCGTCGAGCGCGTCCACGACGCAGCGCTCCTCCGGGCTGCCCGCGAGCGCGCCCTGCAGCCCGAAGGTGAGCGTCCCGTCCGCCGCGTAGGCGACACGGACGGCGGCCCGCTCCGCGCCCACGCACGCGAGCACGTCGTCTTTGCGGGCGTCGAGCCCGGCCCGGATGCGGGCCTCCTGCGCCTGCTCCTGCTCTCGCTCTGGCGCCACGGTCTGCGAGGGCTCGACCTCCCCCGGCGCGTGATCCTCCACGTCCGCCGCGACCGGCGCCGCGTCGCTCACCCGCAGGCACCGGGGCTCGAGCGCGCTGGCCGTGCACGCCACGGTGACCTCGCCTCCGCAGCCGGCCGCGCGGTAGCGGTAGGCGCCGACCTGCGACATCTCGAGCGCGGCCTCGTTGCAAGCGAGCAGCTCCGCCGCGGAGGACCGGGCGACCGAGCCCGTGTCGAAGCTCGCGCACCCCGACGCCAGAATCCAGCCCATCCACAACGCGCGCCGCATGGTCGGGAGGATGCGCGGCGCGCTGGCCGCGCGCCAGTCAGCCGAGGGCCTTCTCGATCTCGCGCGCCACGAGGGTGCGCTGGATCTCGTTCGTGCCCTCGTAGATGCGCGTGATGCGCGCGTCGCGGTAGAGGCGCTCGATGACGTACTCGCGGCTGTAGCCGTAGCCGCCGTGCAGCTGGAGCATGCCGTCGACGACCCGCCCGCACGCCTCGGTCGCCGCGATCTTCGCCATGCTCGACTCCATGCGCGCGGGCTTGCCCTGGTCGAGGAGCGCGGCCGCGCGCAGCGTCAGCAGCCACGCCGCGTCGAGCGCGGTGCGCGCGTCCGCGAGCACGAAGCGCGTGTTCTGGAAGTCGAGCACGCGCTGACCGAACGCCCGCCGCTCCGCGACGTAGCCGAGCCCCTCGCGGAAGGCGGCCTCCCCGATCCCGAGCGCCTGGGCCGCGATGCCGACCCGGCCCGCGCCGAGCGCCTCGAGCGCGATCGAGTAGCCGCGGCCGAGCTCCCCGAGGCGCTGCGCGTCGGAGACCGGGCACGCCTCGAAGTGCAGCGCCGCCGTCCCGCTCGAGCGGAGCCCCATCTTCTTCTCCTCGCGCCCGACGCTCAGGCCCGGCGCGCCCCGCTCCAGGATGAACGTGGTGATGCCCCGGGTGCCCGCCGCGGGATCGGTCTTGGCGAAGACCAGGTGGATCCCGGCCTGCGCGGCGCTCGTGATCCACATCTTCTGCCCGTCGAGGACCCAGCCCTCGCCGTCGCGGGTCGCGGTCGTGCGGATGGCCCCCGCGTCCGAGCCCGCCTGCGGCTCCGTCAAGGCGAAGGACGCTGGCCCGAGCTCCCCCGCCGCATAGGGCCGCAGCCAGCGCGCCTTCTGCGCGTCGCTCGCGTGATCTCCCAGGATCTTCGTCGCGAGGTTGCTCGACGCGAGGATCACCGCCACCGAGGCGTCCGCCTCGGCGATGGCCGACATGGCCAGGACGTAGCCGACGTTGTCCATGCCGGAGCCGCCGTCCGCCTCGCTCACCTTCATCGCGAGCAGGCCCAGCTCCGCCAGCGCGCCGAGCTGCTCGCTCGGAAAACGCTCCTCCTCGTCCCGCGCCGCCGCGCCAGGGGCGAGCTCGGCGAGCGCGAAGCTCCGCGCGGATTCGTAGAGCTGTCGGTGCTCCTCCGTGAGCGGGAAGCCCAGATCGAGCGGGCGCGCCTCGTTGACACCCATCAGCGCGCCTCCACGAGACCACTGGCGGTGCACCCGGGCGCGCACTGTCCCTGACCGGGCTCGGGCGCCTCCTCGTAGGTGTAGGCGAGCGGGGCGCCGAGGCTGCCCGCGATGCGCTGCTTGCTGCGCCACTGGCAGCCGTCGCTGAAGGGGAAGGTCGTCTCGATGGCGACGTCGACCTCTCCGCCCGTGACGCTCCCCGTGAACACCGAGGTGCCGAACGCCGCGGTGGCCGCGCCTCCGTCGCAGGGATAGGTCAGCACCGCCGACTGGCCGCTGACGCGCTCGTCGATCTGGCAGCCCGCGCGCGCTTGCACGCGCCCCACGCTCAGCGTCAGCTGGCACTCGTTCGTGGTCAGGGTGGAGGTCGTGGTCCCGCTCGAGCCCGAGCTCTGCGTCACCGTGACGGGGCGCGTGTGCCCCGTGACCTCGCTCCGGCTCGCGCACCCACAGAGCGCCAGGACGGCCACCGCCACGAACGTCACCCGCACCCCACGCGTCATGCGAAGACGCTACCAGATCGCGCCCGCGCTTCAGTAGGCGTTGCGGTGCACCTTGGGGCTGAAGACGGTGAGCAGGATGATCTTCAGGTCGAACCACAGGCCCCAGCGACGGATGTACTCGAGGTCGTGCTCGACCCGCTTCTCCATCTTCTCGAGCGTGTCGGTCTCGCCGCGCCAGCCGTTCACCTGCGCCCAGCCGGTCAGCCCGGGCTTGACCTTGTGGCGCAGCATGTAGCCGTGGATGCGCTTGCGGTACGCCTCGTTGTGGGCGACGGCGTGGGGACGCGGCCCCACCAGGCTCATCGAGCCCGTGACGACGTGGAAGAGCTGCGGCAGCTCGTCCAGCGAGAGCCGGCGGAGGATCGCGCCGACGGGCGTGATGCGGCTGTCGTTCTTCTCGGCCTGCTTCACCTTGGCCCCGTCCTCCGCGACCGTCATCGAGCGGAACTTCAGGACGTGGATGATCTCGCCGTCGAGCCCGTAGCGACGCTGCTGGAAGAACACGGGCCCCTTGCTCGTGAGCTTGATCAGCAGCGCGATGAGGGCCATCGGGAGAGCCGCGATGGTGAGGAAGACCGTCCCCAGCACGATGTCCTCGAAGCGCTTGACCCAGCCGTCGATGCCGTAGAACGGCGTCTCGAACACGCTCACCACCGGGATGTCGTCGAGCGCGCTCCAGCGGCCGTGCAGCAGATCGAAGACGAAGAAGTCCGGCACCACGTAGACGCTGGCCGTGGTGTCGGCGAGGTCGCGCAGGAGCTTCTGCACGCGCGGCTCGGCCCGCATGGGGAGCGCGATGTAGAGGATGTCGATCTCCCCCTCGCGCGCCTTGCGCACCGCGTCGTCGAAGGTGCCCACCAGGTCGGGCAGATCCGCCTCCGGGGTGTGGAGGCGCTCGGGCGTGCGGTCGTCGAAGAAGCCGACCATCTCCATACCGAGCCACGGCGTCTCCGCGAGGTGGGCCGCCACGCGCTCGCCCATCTCGGTCATGCCGATCACCCCCGCGCGGCGCATGTTGCGGCCGCGCTTGCGCGCCTCCTGCAGGGCGAGCCGGAGCAGGCCCCGGCCGACGCTGATCAGGGTCGGCGCCCCGATGAACCAGCCAAGGGTGGCGACGCGGCTGAAGGTCGACGACTCCTTGGTGAAGAAGGCGGCGAGCAGCAGCGCGGTCAGCACGCCGCCCCACACGGCCCACACCCGGACCAGCTCCTTGTGGAGCGGCACGCCACGCCACGCGCGGTAGAGGCCCCCCGCCTCCGCGAGGAAGAGGAAGACGAGCAGAGCGCCGCCGGTGGCGACCGTGTGGTGGTTGTCCCACTCGCCGGCCGAGTCGTAGACCCAGAACGCGAGCGCGTGGGCGAGGACGATCCAGGCGGCGTCGAGGAGACGCTGTACGAGCCCGGTCTTGTTGTGGAGGGGGCGAATGAATCCGCGCTGGCGAGGCATGAGAATGATTCCGTCGAGTGGGGACGTCGTCCGTCCCGGCTGTGAGTCGACGGGACCCACTTCAACCGCCATGCCTGCCCGTATGCCTGCCACTGTGCGTGCCTCGTACGCCTCTGAGGTGGGGTACTCGGCCACGGGTGAGGCCGAGCGGCCGCCACGCGACCGCGCCCTCCCGCGCCGCTGTGTTCTACGTGTCGGCGTGTCGTGTCTTCCCGTCTCGTCCGGGGCGCATACGTCCGCTCGGGGCCCGCGCCTTGCTTGGGCCGTGACCACGGAGTAACGACGAATCGTGAACGCACATCTGCCTCACACCGCCGTGCTGATTTTCGCCACGGTCTCTTTTTCCCTCTTGCCGGGCTGCATCGGCAGCCTGCCGACCCCGCCGACGGTGCCGGACGCGAACGCTGGCTTCCGCGCCATGGAGTCGACGCCCGCGCCCGGCGTGGACCAGGACGAGCCGCGCCCGATGGCGCTCTATCCGGGCGACGTGGTCGCGCTGCGCATGCAGGCGGCCGACGTCGAGACCATCGAAGGACTGAGCGTCGACGAGCGTGGCATGCTGCACGTCCCTCTGGCGGGTGACGTCCAGGTCGCGGGGCTCCCGCTCGTGGACGCCGAGGAGCGCATCGAGCAGGCCATGCGGCGCTTCATCAGCACCGTGCGCGTCACGATCGTGATGAGTGACCCAGCGGGGCACGTCGCGTCGGTCATCGGCGCGGTGGGGGAGCAGGGCCGCGTCGTGATCGCGCCCGGCATGCGCGTGGCGGATCTCCTCGCCGCGGCAGGTGGGCCCGCCACGTCGAGCGAGGGCGGGTCGACCACCCTGCTCGCCGATCTCTCGAGCGCCCGGCTGGTCCGCGGCGGCGAGGCGGTGCCGATCGACGTCGGTACCGCGGTGACCGGAGATCCTCGGCACAACGTCTTCGTGCGACCGGGCGACTACCTCTACGTGCCGCCGCAGCTGCGCGGGCTGATCAGCGTGCTCGGCGAGGTGAACGGGGCGCGCGTGCTCCCGTTCCAGCCGGGCATCCGCCTCTCGCAGGCCCTGGCGATGGCGGGCGGAATCACTCGTGATGCCAACGGAGGCGACATCCGGATCGTCCGCGGCGGCCCCGACGACGCGATGATCTACCGCGCCGGCATCGATCACGTGGTGAGCGGCCACTACGAGGACCCCGTGCTCGCGCCCGGCGACATCGTCTACGTGGGCTCGAGCGGCCTGGCAGATTTCCGCGACTTCACGACCGCGATCTCCCCGATCATCAGCATCGGCGCCACCACCGCGATCGGCGTCGCCGCCTTCAGCTCGGGCCCGTAGCGGACTCGGGAGCATATGGGGCGCGGAGCGCGTAAGCTCCGCGCCGCAGCTCGGCGGGCGCGTCCGCCGGGCTTTCGACTCGCCCAACCAGAGAGACTGCGACATGACCGCCGAGAACCCTTTCCGCTGCTACGTGATGGGCAGCGAATCTCTCCTCGTGCAGTGCACCGAGATCCTCCTCCGCGAAGGCCACAAGGTGCTGGGGGTGATCAGCGAGGCGGACGACATCGTCCGCTGGGCCGAGGATCAGAAGATCCCCGTGGTGCCGCCCGGGAAGGACCTCGCGTCGCGCCTCTCGGACGACCCCTTCGAGTGGTTCTTCAGTCTCGCGAACCTCTCCATCATCCCGGACGACGTGCTCGCGAAGCCCACCGAGGGGGCGATCAACTTCCATGACGGCCCGCTGCCTCGCTACGCCGGCCTCAACGCGACGACCTGGGCCCTGCTCCACGGCGAGCGGACCCACGGCGTCAGCTTCCACCTCATCGAGGGCGGAGTGGACGAGGGCGACCTGCTCGCCCAGCGCGTCTTCGAGCTGAACGACCGGGAGACCGCGCTCACGCTCAACACGCGCTGCTACGAGCTCGGCATCGAGACCTTCGGACAGCTGGTCGAGCAGCTCGGCGCGGGCACGCACGAGCGCACCGAGCAGGACCTGGGCAAGCGCAGCTACTTCGGCAAGTTCGACCGCCCCGACGGCGGCTCCACCATCGACTGGGACCAGCCGGCGCACGTCATCGACGCGCTCGTCCGCGCGCTGGACTACGGCGGCTACCCGAACCCGGTCGGCGCGGCCAAGGTCGTGCTCGAGCGCGGCGTGCTGCTCCTCCCGGAGGTCGAGCGGGCCGCGGACAGCACCTCCGAGAAGCCCGGCACCGTGGTCGGCGTCGACGACGACGGCCTCGAGGTCGCCACGCAGACGGGCACCCTCCTCTTCCCGCGCGTGCTCGACGGCGAAGGTCGTCCGCTCACGGCGGAGGCCGCGTTCGCCCTCGGCGTGCAGCCCGGAGCGAGCCTGGTCGCGAGCCCCTCGACCCGGAAGCGGCTCGGGGAGCTGGACCGCGCGATGGCCAAAAACGAGGCCTTCTGGACGCGCCGGCTCTCCACCCTCGAGGCGGCGAAGATCCCGCAGGCCGATCACGCGACCGTCGCGAAGCCGAAGCAGGAGCGCCGCGCGATCGAGGCGACGGCCGCGCCGACGCGGCTCTTCGCGGGGCTGGGCGCGTGGCTCGCGCGCGTCAGCGGCAAGCACGCCTTCGACGTGGCGCACCGGCCGCCGTCGCTCTCCGAGACCATCGCGGGGGCCGAGCGGCTCTACGCAGATCGCGTCCCGATGCGGCTCTCGGTCGATCTGGAGGCGCCGTTCTCCGCCCTCCTCGAGGCCACCGAGAAGGAGCTGGCGCGGGTCGACGCGAAGGGCACCTACCCCCTCGAGCTCTTCCACCGCCAGCCGAGCGCGCAGCGCCCGAGCTACGACGTGGTGGCGGAGCAGGTCACCTCGCTCGACGACTGGAGCCTCCCGAGCGGCGCGATCGCCGGGCTGATCACGGACGGGAGCCGCGCGGCCCTCGTCTTCGACGCGGAGCGGCTCGCGCCGGCCCAGGCGGACGCGATGCGCCAGCAGCTCGAGGCGCTCCTGCGCGGCGCCGACGAGACGCTCGTGGGTGACCTCCCGCTGCTCTCGGAGGGTGAGCGGCGGCGCCTCCTCGAGGAGTGGAACGACACCGCGAGGGACTTCCCGCGCGACCAGGGCGTGCACCAGCTCTTCGAGGCGCAGGTCGACCGCAGCCCCGACACGCAGGCGCTCGTCTACCGCGGCAGCGCGCTCACCTACGCGGAGCTGGACGCCAAGGCCAACCAGCTCGCGCACCGCCTCATCGGCCTCGGCGTGAAGGCCGACACCCCCGTCGGCCTCTGCACCGACCGCAGCCTCGATCTCCTCATCGGCGCCCTCGGCATCCTCAAGGCGGGCGGCGCCTACGTGCCGCTCGACCCCAGCTACCCGAAGGATCGCCTGGCCTTCATGGTCGAGGACAGCGCCGCGCCCGTGATCGTCACGCTCTCCCGCACCCGAGACGTGCTCCCGGAGGGCGAGGCCACGCGGGTCGTGCTCGACGAAGAGGACCTCGGCGGCCAGCCGACCACGCGACCCTCGGTCGACGGCTGGAGCAGCGACAACCTCGCCTACCTCATCTACACGAGCGGCTCGACCGGCAAGCCCAAGGGCGTGATGGTCGAGCACCGGAACGTCGCGAACTTCTTCACCGGCATGGACGCGGAGATCCCGCACGAGCCGGCCGGCCGCTGGCTCGCGGTGACCAGCCTCAGCTTCGACATCTCGGTGCTCGAGCTGTTCTGGACGCTCGCCCGCGGCTTCACGGTGGTGCTCTCGAGCGACGAGGACCGCGCGCTCGTCAGCGGCGGCGGCGCCGGCGTCAGCCAGTACAGCCACCGCAAGATCGACTTCAGCCTCTTCTACTTCGCATCCGACGCGGGCGAGAACGCGACCGACAAGTACAAGCTGCTCCTCGACGGCGCCCGCTTCGCCGACGAGAACGGCTTCGCCGCGGTCTGGACCCCGGAGCGTCACTTCCACGCGTTCGGCGGCCTCTACCCGAACCCGTCGGTGGCCAGCGCCGCGCTCTCGACCATCACCAAGAACGTCAAGCTGCGCGCCGGCAGCTGCGTCAACCCGCTCCACCACCCGGTCCGCGTGGCCGAGGAGTGGGCCCTCGTCGACAACCTCTCGAACGGGCGCGTGGGCATCAGCTTCGCCGCGGGCTGGCAGCCCAACGACTTCGTCATCCGACCGGAGGCGTTCGAGAACAACAAGCAGCGCATGCTCGACGAGATCGACATCATCCGTCGCCTCTGGCGCGGCGAGGGCGTGACCTTCGAGGGGCCGACCGGCCCGGTCGAGGTCAAGACCCTGCCCCGCCCGGTGCAGAAGGAGCTGCCGTTCTTCATCACCGCGGCTGGCAACCCGCAGACCTTCGAGCTGGCCGGGACCCTCGGGGGCGGCATCCTGACCCACCTGCTGGGCCAGAGCGTCGACGAGGCCAAGGAGAAGATCGGGATCTACCGCAAGGCCTGGAAGGACGCGGGGCACCCCGGAGAGGGGCACGTCGTCCTGATGCTCCACACCTTCGTCGGCGACGACGAGGAGAGCGTGAAGGAGATCGTGCGCGAGCCGATGAAGGCCTACCTCAAGAGCTCGATGATGCTGATCCAGCAGCACGCCTGGTCGTTCCCGGCGTTCAAGAAGCACGCGCGCGAGGACAAGTCCTTCAAGGACAACTTCCTCAACCTCTCCGCGGAGGACACCGACGCGTTGCTCGACCACTCGTTCGAGCGGTACTACGAGACGAGCGCGATGTTCGGCACCCCCGAGAGCTGTCGCGAGCAGGTCGAGCGCTGCCGCGGGATCGGCGTCGACGAGATCGCGTGTCTGATCGACTTCGGGATCGACAGCGAGACCGTGCTCACGCACTTCCCGCAGCTCAACACGCTGCGGGCCGAGGCGACGGCGCCGCGCGAGGACCTCTCCGAGGACGACTACTCCATCGCCGCCCAGCTCGAGCGTCACGCGATCACGCACATGCAGTGCACGCCGTCGATGGCGCAGATGCTCGTGATGAACGACGAGGCGCGGACCGCGCTCGGCGGGCTGAAGCACCTGATGGTCGGGGGCGAGGCGTTCCCGGGCGCGCTCGCGAAGGCGCTCCGAGAGGCGACCTCGGCCAGCATCACGAACATGTATGGCCCCACGGAGACCACGATCTGGTCTTCCACGGAGGCGGCCGAGCCGGGAGAGGGGACCGTCGCGATCGGCACCCCCATCGCGAACACCCAGCTCTACGTGCTCGACGAGCGGCGCCAGCCGGTGCCGGTCGGCGTCCCGGGGGAGCTCTACATCGGCGGCGACGGCGTCACGCGCGGCTACTGGAAGCGCGAGGATCTGACGGCCGAGCGCTTCGTGGCCGATCCATTCCGAGGTGGCGAGGCGCGCATGTACCGCACAGGCGACGAGGTGCGCTGGCGCGAGGACGGCCACCTCGAGTTCCTCGGCCGCATGGACCACCAGGTGAAGCTCCGCGGCTACCGCATCGAGCTGGGAGAGATCGAGGCGCGCCTCCGGCTGCACGACAGCGTGCGCGAGGCGGTCGTGATCGCGCGGGAAGACACGCCGGGAGACAAGCGTCTGGTCGGCTACCTGGTGACCGACGGAACCTTCGACGCGGCCGCTCTCAAGGCCCACCTCGGCGAGACGCTGCCCGACTTCATGGTGCCGGCGCACCTCGTGAAGATGGATCGCTTCCCGCTCACCCCGAACAAGAAGATCGATCGCAAGGCGCTGCCCCGCCCGGAGGCCGCCGTCACGCGCGCCGAGGAGCACGTCGCGCCGGCGGGCGAGGTCGAGGAGAAGATCGCGGGCGTGTGGAAGCGCATCCTCGGCCTCAGCGAGGTCGGCACCCGGGACAACTTCTTCGAGCTCGGCGGCCACTCGCTCCTCGCCGTGCAGGCGCACCGCGAGATCGCCGAGGCGACGGGCGCGAAGCTCACCGTGACCGACATCTTCCGCTTCCCCACGATCCAGGCCCTCGCGGATCACCTCGAGGGCGACGGCGGCGGCAACGAGGCGCTCCAGAAGAGCGCCGATCGCGCGGCGGCGCGCCGACAGGCGCTGGGCCGGCGCAGGGTCCTACGGCGGCGGTGATCGAGGACGCGCTCAGCGACCTGCTCGGCCCCCGGGTGCGCTTCGCGGTGCGGATCCCCGGAGAGGTGCCTCTGACGGCGCTCATGGCGCCGGAGGAGCACCTCGCCGCGCGCGCCGTCGACAAGCGCCGCTACGAGCTCGCCGCGGGTCGGGACGCCGCGCGGGCCGCGCTCCGTCTACTCGGCGCCCCCACGATCGCGATCGGGCGCGGCGGACGCGGGGAGCCTCTGTGGCCCGAGGGCGTCGTGGGCACGATCACGCACACCGACACGCTCTGCGTGGCCGCGGTCGCGGACGCCGGGGCGATGCGCGGGCTCGGGCTCGACGCCGAGCCAGACGAGCCGCTCGACCGCGAGCTGTGGTCCCTGATCACGACGCGCGAGGAGCACGTCGCCCTGCAGGATGACCCGCGCCCCGGTGAGCGCGCGCGGCGCACCTTTTGCGCGAAGGAGGCAGCCTACAAGTGCCAGTACCCGCTCAGCGGGACCTTCCTCGAATTCGAGGACGTGGTGATCCGGCACGACGCCGACGATCGCTTCGACGCCGTCTTCCAGCGCAGCGCGCCCCCGTTCGCGGCGGGCGCGACGATCCACGGTCGCTTCGTGCGGGCCGGGGCGCACGTGATCGCGGGTGCCTGGATCGACAACGAAGGAGAGACGCGCTGATGTTGCCGCGGAGCGTGGTTGTGGCGACTTCGGCCGGTGCTAGCTGGATGGTTCGAGTACCATGTCAGCGTTTTCGAGGAGCACCGCGATGAGCGGCCGAGAGATGGATCTCGACGACGAAGAGACCAAGCCGTCTCGTCCGGGCTACCCGGTCGATTGGCGCCGCGTTCTGAGGGCCATCTCCAGAGGGAAGTGGTGGCTCCTGATCGCGGCCGCGGTGGGCGGTCTGATCGGCGTCGTCATCGGGAAGTTCGTGATGCAGCACACGTACGAAGCGAGCACCTCGCTTCGGTACGAAGGCTTGCCCGGCGACGACTTCCAGGAGCCGCAGCGGGCCTTGCCGGCTCTGGTCGCGGTGACCCACACCGACCCGATCATGATCGAGCTGCGCGCCCGCACGAACAAGGACGGGGCCACCCTCGACCTCATGCGGCGCATGGTCCAGGTGACGAGCGACGCGCAGAGCGGCCTGGTCACGTTCACGACCACCGGCGGCACGGCCGAGGAATCGGCGGACATGGCGAACACGCTCGTGGACGTCTTCCTCGAGCACCACCGCGAGCGTCGCAGCGCCGAGCTCCGCGCGGAGATGGCGAGCCTCGACGAGCGCATCGCCGCGTCCGAGAACGAGGCCGCGACCGCGCGCCGCGCCTACGACTCCTTCCGCGAGGCCAACGGCATCACGGATCTGACGGCGGAGCAGGAGCAGGCCATCGACCAGGCGGCCGACCTGCGCTCGCAGGCGGACCTCGCCCAGGCGGAGATCATGGCGCTCGAGGCCCGCGTCCGGCAGCTGACCGAGGCGCGCGAGCGCACGCCCCGCATGGAGACGGTGAGCACGAGCAGCGGCGGCTCGAGCCGCGTCCGGGAGCTGGAGGCGCGCCTCGCCGAAGCGCGCGGTCAGGGCATGAGCGAGCAGCACCCGACGGTGCAGGCGCTCCAGCGTCAGATCTCGGCGCTGCGAAGCTCGGGCGGCGGCGGGGGCGGCTCGCGCACGGCGCGCAGCAGCCTCTACGAGCAGATCGAGACCAGCCTCTCGGAGGCGGAGACCGAGCTGTCGGCGGCGCGCGAGCGGCACAACAGCCTCGAGCAGCTCGCGGGCACCGCGCAGGAGCGCACCAACCGGTTCAGCGCGATGGAGGGCCAGGCGGCCAACCTGCTCGCGCAGGTCAACGTCAAGCAGGCCCTCGTCAACGAGCTCAACGAGCAGCGCGCGGGCATCGAAGATCAGCTGCGCGACATCGAGACCGGCTTCCGCACCGTCGCGGAGGCGCGTCCCCCCGAGAGCGCGGTCCCCTCGAAGAAGAAGTACGCGGTCGCGGGCGGCATCCCGCTCCTCTTCGTGACGGTGATGCTCGGCATGCTGCTCTACCGCGAGCTCCGCGGGCTGCGCGTCATCACGCCGACCGAGGTGGCCTGGTGGGGCAACGGGCCGGTGATCGGCATGACGACCTGGCCCCGCGATCCACGCGCGCTGATCGACCTGATCGCGGACATGGACGACTTCGCGCCCGACGCGCGCGGCACGATGCTGGTGGTCGGGGCCACCGACTCCGAGCAGGAGCTCGCGAGCGAGATCGCCGGCCAGCTCAACCACGACTGGAGCTCGACCACGCTCATCGACGTGCCCGTGGTGGGCGCGCTCCCGCCGGGCGATGACCCCGCGCCGATCACGACGCCGTCCTCCTCCCGCGGCCACCACGACGTCTACGACGACGACGAGGTGCTCAGCGGCGAGATCCACGACGGCCCGACCGAGATCGTGCTCGCCGGCAGCCCCGCCGACACCCTCGCGATGGGGGCCCCGAGCTACGCGCCGCCGCCGCGCCCGATCAGCGACGACCCGGCCGACCGGCTGATCTGCACCGCGTGGAACGGCCCGCCCGAGGGGCAGGCCCTGCGCCGCGCGGCCCGGCTCGCCGAGCGGGTGCTGGTGGTGGTGACGAGCGGGAACATCAAGGCGACCGATCTCGCCCAGACGCAGACCCGGCTCGGGCGCGATGGAGCCATCGGCTACGTGCTCGTCGGCGCGAGCGAGAGCACGGCCAAGCTCCCCGACCGCGAGGGCCCGGTGGAGCACTTCTGGGTGCCCTCCCCGTCTCCTCGCTGAGGTATTCGATGCGTCGAGAAGCGTCTCGGAAGAAGATCGTCGCCATCAGCTCGGGAGGCGGTCACTGGATCGAGCTCCTCCGCCTCCGCCCCGCCTTCGACGGCCACTTCGTGGTCTGGGTCACCGTGAGCGAGGCCTACCGCGCGCACGTCGACGGACCGCTGCGGGTGATCGACGACGTGACCCGCTGGGACCGGCTCGGCCTGCTGAAGTGCGCCTGGCAGGTGACGCGCATCCTCCTGAGCGAGCGGCCCGACGTGGTCGTGAGCACGGGCGCCCTCCCCGGCTTCTTCGGCGTGGTGCTCGCGAAGCGGCTCGGCATCCGGACCGTCTGGGTCGACAGCCTCGCCAACGTGGAGGAGCTGTCGATGAGCGGGCAGAAGGTCGGCGCGCACGCCGATCTGTGGCTGACGCAGTGGCCGGAGCTCGCGCGCGAGGGCGGCCCGCTCTACGCGGGGAGCGTGCTCGGGGAGCTCGACCGCCCCTCGGAGTCCCCCGTCATGGCGGAGGCCGAGTGAAGCTCTTCGTCACCGTGGGCGCGCAGATGCCCTTCGATCGCCTCATCGAGGCCGTCGACGCCTGGGCAGCGACGCAGGACGACGTGGAGATCCTGGCGCAGATCGGGGACTCCGAGGTGTCGCCTCGCCACCTGACGCACACGCGCTTCCTCGAGCCGGTGGAGTTCGACCGCGCCTACGACGAGGCCGACGCCGTCATCGGCCACGCCGGCATCGGCACCCTCTTCGCGGCCCTCGAGCGCGGCAAGCCGATCGTCGTGCTCCCGCGCGAGGCGGCGCGCCGCGAGACGCGGAACGACCACCAGATCGCGACCGCGAAGGCCTTCGCCCGGTTCGCCGGCGTGCACGTCGCCTGGAACGAAGCCGAGCTTCCCGCCAAGCTCGGCACGCTCTCCCGCTCTCGAACCGGGCCGCAGCTGGGCGCCTACGCGTCCGGCCCGCTCGTCGAGCGGATCTCCGCTTTCATCGACTCGTGAGGCAGACCTTGAAGATCCTCGTCACCGGAGGCGCCGGCTTCATCGGCAGCCACGTCGCGGACGCGCTCCTCGAAGAGGGGCACAGCGTGGTCGTGCTCGACGACCTCAGCAGCGGACGCGCCGAGAACGTGCCCGAGAAGGCGCTCTTCCTCGAGGGCGACCTGCGGGACGCGGCGCTCGTGGACCGCGCGTTCGCCGAGCACGACTTCGACGTGGTCTGCCACCAGGGCGCGCAGACGAGCGTCAGCGTCTCCACCCGCGAGCCCGTGCGCGACGCGGAGATCAACGTGATCGGCGGGCTCAACGTGCTCGAGGCTGCGCGCGCGCACGGCATCGCCCGCTTCGTCTTCGCCTCGACGGGCGGCGCCATCTACGGCGACATCCCCGAGGGCCAGCGCGCGGGCGAGGGATGGCCACCGCAGCCCATCAGCCCCTACGCGTGCTCGAAGCTCGCGTTCGAGCGCTACCTCGCGGCCTACCACCACGAGCACGGCACCCCCTCGACCATCCTCCGCTACGCCAACGTCTACGGCCCGCGCCAGGACCCCCACGGCGAGGCCGGCGTGGTCGCCATTTTCTGCCAGCGCCTGGCGAGCGGAGAGAAGATCCGCATCAACGCCATGCGCGAGGTCGGCGACGCCGGCTGTGTGCGCGACTACGTCTACGTGGCCGACGTCGTGAAGGCGAACCTGCTCGCCATCCAGGGCAAGCTCGAGGGCAAGGTCATCAACGTCGGCAGCGGCGAGGGGACCTCCACCCTCCAGCTCGCGGAGCGCATCGAGGCGGCCCTCGGCGTCAAGACCGACAAGGAGTGGGGCACGCGGCGCGCGGGCGATCTCGAGCGCTCGGTGCTCGAGCCCAACGACGAGCTCCAGCGGCACACGGGCCCGGCGACGCCGATCGCGGACGGCATCCGAGAGACGGCGCGCTGGTTCGCGGGACGGGCGTGATCACATGTGCGGCATCGCCGGCGCAGTCGGTCTGATCGAGAGCGGGCTCCCCGACGCGGTCGCGCGCATGACCGACGCGCAGGCGCACCGCGGGCCCGACCAGGACGGGCAGTGGCGGAGCGGGGAGCGGGGCCGCGGCGCGGTGCTCGGCCACCGCCGCCTCTCCATCCTCGACCTGAGCGAGGCGGGCCGCCAGCCGATGATCGACCCCGAGACGGGCGTCGTCATCGCCTACAACGGCGAGGCCTACAACTTCGGCGAGCTGGCCGCGGAGCTGCGCGCGCTCGGCGTCGAGCTGAAGTCCACGAGCGACACCGAGGTCGTGCTGAAGGCGTACGCTCGCTGGGGAGAGAAGGCGATTGCGCGCCTCCGCGGCATGTTCGCCATCGCGCTCTGGGACCCGCGGGACCAGACCCTGCTCCTCGCGCGCGACCGGCTGGGCAT
This sequence comes from Sandaracinaceae bacterium, assembly GCA_040218145.1. GTDB lineage: Bacteria > Myxococcota_A > Polyangia > Polyangiales > Sandaracinaceae > JAVJQK01. Next base: position 59,282 of record JAVJQK010000097.1, read on the forward strand.
CAAGCCGCTCTACTACGCCGAGGTCGACGGCGCGCTCCTCTTCGCGTCCGAGATCCGCGCCATGCTCGCGTCCGAGAAGATCGCGCGGCGCCTCGACCCGAGCGCGCTCGAGCGCTTCCTATGGCACGGCTTCGTCCCCGGGCCCGGCACCCTGATCGAGGGCGTGAAGCTGCTGCCCGCGGGCACGTGCATGCGCATCCCGCTCGAGGGCCGGCCGTCCCGCCCCGCGCCCTACTGGACGCTGCCGAAGCACCGGCCGGTGGGCGAGGACGAGGCGGTGGCGGACCTGTCGGAGCGCCTGAACGAGGCGGTGAAGCTGCGCCTGATCGCGGACGTGCCGCTCGGCATCTTCCTGAGCGGCGGGGTCGACTCGAGCGCGGTCGCGGCGCTCGCCCAGCGCGCGGCGGACGCGCCGGTCACCACCTTCAACATCTCGTTCGAGGAGGCGCGCTACGACGAGTCGAAGTACGCGCGCCAGGTGGCCGAGAAGCTCGGCACCGAGCACCGCGAGATCACCCTGACCGAGCAGGACTTCACCGGTCACCTCGACGAGGCGCTCGAGTCCATCGACCAGCCCACCTTCGACGCGATCAACACCTGGTTCGTGAGCCGCGCGGTCAAGCAGGCGGGGCTGACGGTCGCGCTGGCCGGCACCGGGGGCGACGAGCTCTTCGGCGGCTACGCGAGCTTCACCGACATCCCGAAGGCGCGCCGGGTGGCCAGCGCGCTCGGCCCCGTCCCGCAGCGCGCCAAGGCGGCGCTGGCCGACGCCGTCGTCGCCGCGAAGACCGGCCGCGCGAGCGAGGTCTCGCCGCAGACCCGCTGGGGGAAGCTGGCCGACGTGCTCGGCACCCGAGGCGACCGGCTCGCGCTCTACCAGACCAGCTACGCGCTCTTCACGCGCGAGATGAACCGTCAGCTCGCGCTCCGCCCGAGCGGCACCCTGGACTGGGGGCTCGACGTGGCCCGCGCGGCGGAGCTGCGGGAGCTGATCGACGGTGAGCCCGATCTGCACGCGGTGAGCCTGCTCGAGCTGTCGTCGTTCCTGGGGGAGCGCCTGCTCCGGGACACCGACGCGGCCTCGATGGACGTCTCGCTCGAGGTGCGCGTGCCGCTGCTCGATCACCTCGTGGTCGAGAGCCTGGCCCGCGTGCCGATCGCGCGCCGCTTCGAGCCGCTCCGGCGCAAGCAGCTGCTGCGCGAGATGATGGCGGACGACCTCGACCCGGCGATGTTCGACCGCCCGAAGGCCGGCTTCGAGCTCCCGCTCGCCGTCTGGTGCCGTCGCGGGCTCGGTCCGAAGCTCGCCAACACCTTCCGCGATCTCGTGCTCGCGCACCGGATCGGCCTCAACGGCGAGGCGGTGGGACGCGTCTGGCGCGCCTTCGACAAGGGCGGAGCCGGGGTCTACTGGTCCCGCGTTTGGGCCCTATTCGTCCTTCTGAGATGGTGCGAGGCGCACGGCGTCGAGGCGTGAGCGCCGCACCGTACGAACCGAACCGTACGAACCGCACCGTACGAACGAGAGAGCGCAGAGGAGAGACCCCATGGCCGAGCCCTTCCGACCCGTCGAGCGCCCCGAGGGACGCGCCTATTGCCTGATCTCGCCGTGCCGAGACGAGGCGAAGTACCTGCGCACCACGCTCGAGACGACCTGCACCCAGACCGTGCCGCCCGCGCTGTGGGTCGTGGTCGATGACGGGTCCACCGACGCGACGCCCGAGATCCTCGCCGAGTACGCCGCGAAGTACGACTTCCTGAAGGTCGTCACGCGCAAGGATCGTGGCGGCCGCGCCGTGGGCCCGGGCGTGATCGAGGCGTTCTACGAGGGGCTCAGCCACATCGACCTGGACGACTTCGACTACGTCTGCAAGTTCGACTGCGACCTCGAGATGCCGCCCCGCTACTTCGAGCGGGTGATGGAGCGCATGGAGGCCGACCCCTACCTCGGCAACCTCTCCGGCAAGCTCTTCGAGCGCAAGGACACGGGCGAGCTCTGGGAGGAGCGCACGGGCGACGAGAACGCGGTCGGGCCGGCGAAGTTCTACCGGACGGCGTGCTTCCAGGAGATCGGCGGCTTCGTGCGCGAGGTGTCCTGGGACGGCATCGACGGCCACGTCTGCCGGATGAACGGCTGGATCGCGCAGAGCATCGACGACCCGGAGATGCGCATCGTGCATCTCCGGCCGATGGGCTCGAGCCAGCAGAACATCAAGGTCGGCCGCGTGCGCTGGGGCCGCGGCAAGTACTTCATGGGCAGCGCGTTCTATTACGTGCTCGCCTCGGCCGCGTACCGCTCGATGGAGCCGCCCTGGATCTGGGGCGGGCTCGGCATCACGTGGGGCTACTTCAAGGCGATGATCGAGGGGCACCCCCGCTACGACAACCCCGAGTACCGCCGCTACCTGCGCCGCTTCGAGCGCAACCAGCTCTTGATGGGCAAGAAGCGCGCGCTCGAGCGCGAGAACGCGCGGCTCCGCGAGCACTTCGAGCCCAAGGCCGAGATGAAGCGCAGCGCCGCGCCAGCCCGAGCGGCCGCAAGCTCTTTGTAAGCCCGCGCGATCGCGCTGCAGCACGGCGAGGCCGAGGCCGCCTCGCTAGCGTCTCTCCCGGGTCTTCGGGAGGGCGTGTGACATGAGATGGATCTGGCTGGCAGCGCGCGGCGAAGATGCGCGTGATGGATCGGCGAGCGCGACGTCGCGTCCAGCGCGGCGGGCCGACGACGAAATGCTTCAGCATTTCGGAGGAGCGACTGGCGCGCTGGGCGCGGCGTCCCGCCGACGAGGCGCGCGC
>JAVJQK010000098.1 GCA_040218145.1 Sandaracinaceae bacterium
TCCGCGAGGGGCACGCAGCCGTCCCCGTCCTCCGATATCCCCTCGCCCTCGGGGCAGGAGACGGTCTCGACGCAAGCGGTCGAGAGGAGAAGCAGGGAGGGGAGGAGAAGCGTGCGGGTGAGCGTGGGGGTCACGTGGCCAGGGGTCCTGGGCCCTAGCGCGCGAAAAGGTACGGTAAGGACTGCGACCGTGGGACACAGCGACTATTGGCCGTGGCGACGCACCTCGAGTTGGAGCACGACGTCTCCGGCCGGGTCCGCAGCCAGCAGGTGATCTCCTTCAGCGGCGAGTCGCGCGGGCGTGTGGGGTGCACCCTCGGGCACATCGAATCGGTACTCTCCTCGCACATCGCCCGTACGGACGTCGAGCGCCACGACGCGGTGATTGGCGCTGTCAGCGACATGAGCAACGCCGCCTCGGGTCACGACGCTCACAGGCACGCTGAGCGGGCTCTCGCCCCCGTCGAGAACGCGCACGAAGCGCCCCTCGCGGTCGAACACCTGGACGCGGTGGTTGTACGAGTCGGCCACGTACAGCGCACCCTGCTCGTCCTCCGCCACGTCCGTCGGATAGTGAAGCTGCCCGTCGCCGTCGCCCTCCTCGCCCAGCAAGACCTCGGCGCGGCTTTGACGCACTCGCACGATGTGGTGAGCGTAGAAGGCGGCGGCGAGCACGTCTTCGCCAGCCAGCCCCAAGCCCGCGGGCGCTCCCATCGCATGGACGATCTCTGCTTGCCCATCCGCGATGCGCCAGACGCGATCGCCTCCGAAGTCGGAGATCCACACCGCTCCATCCGACGTTCGTGCGACATCCATGGGGCGAACCAGCTCCAGCCCCTCGCCCTCGATGTCGCCGCGCGGATGCCCGCCGGAGGTGAAGCGTGCGACGCGAGCGTGCCCGGTGTCCGCGACGAGGATCTCCGTCGGCGCAATCGCGATCCCCATCGGGTCGTCGAGGTGGCCACCTCCGATGGTGCGAACGACGCGGTACTCGATGGAGGGTTGCCGATCCGGTGGCGGCGTCGGGTCGGATCCGTCGCACGCCATGAAGAGCACCACCACGGTGCTCGCCCAGACGAGCTCACGGGCTGTCGCTCGCGCGAAGCAAGACATCGCGCACCTCCCCGTCGGCAACCCACGTCGGCGTCGTCACCCGCACGCGCAGCGAGAGCGTTCGTCCGGTGAGGCGCTCATCGTCGAAACCCAGCAGCACACGAACCGGCGGTACCGACCCATCGGCGTCCGGGCCAACACCGCGAAGCGTGAGCGGAGCGAGGCGTTCGGCGTCCAGCTCTGCCCCGACCTCGATGGTGTAGCACTCGCGGGGGCCGAGGGGGCGCGGGAGCTCGCACGAGAGCAGGACCATCCACCCTCCTTGGGTGCCCAAGACGAGCGTTGCCTCCCCGTCGCCCGCGAACGGGACGAACACCGAGCCGTCGCGTTCGCCCAGCTCCAGCGTGTCCTCCAGCCTCGGGACCGAGCCGTCTTCTGGTTGCTCGCAGCGAGGGCTCGGCGCGCCGCACCCGACGGCGACGCACACGACCGCAGCGATGCGCAGGCTGCGCATCAGAAGCTCAACCGCACGCTCACGCGGGAGCGGGCGTCGATGTGCCCGCCCGCAGGCTGGAAGACCGGGATCTCGACCGCCGCCTCCAGCACCCAGCGCATCGTTACGAGCTGGATCCCGGGGGTGAGCCACCAGAAGAAGCCGCCGCTTTCGAGCGGAGCGAGCGGCCCGGTGTCCGGCGCGATCCAACCGACTTGGGTCTCCGCGACCAGGTAGAGGAAGGTCGGGACGCCCCCGCCGAGCTCCCCCCAAGGGAACACCCGCCCTTGAAAGGACGTCGACACGCGAACCTCATCGCCGCGATCGAGCTCCTCGTTGGGAACCGCGAACAGCCCCTCGACCGCAACATCCAGCTCGTAGTCCAACGTCTGGTAGGTCAAGACGGCCCCGACGCGCGGCGCCCAGGCGCCGGAGCCGATCTGGAGGTCCGGCGGGAGCGTCCCGAGGGCGTCCGCCTCTCGAGTGGGACCCGTCGGGAGCCCGAGCCCGGCGAAGGGTGCGACCCGGAAGGTCTCTCCGGGCCCGTTCTCCTGGATGACGCTCACGCGCAGAAGCAGCTCGAGGTCCGAGAAGCCCAGCGCGGTTCGGCGCGTGCGCTCCCCCGTCGGCGTGGTGAGCTCCGCGTCCTTGTAGACGAAGGGTAGCGACACGAACGCCGCGACCCGCTCGTGCATGCCCCAGACGACGAGCGTCGGAACCGAGAGCACGTTCACGGTGGCGTTCTCGGGAGCTGGCCCGCCATGGGCGTGGGTCCAGATCACCTGCTCGCGGACCAACACCTCGTCAGCGTGGATCGGCAGCGCCGTCTGGAAGGTGATCGGACCCGCGTGCGCCACCGGGACCCATGCGAACGACGCAACCATGACCGCGGCGAGCCGTCTCACCGGCCCTGCCGGGAGGCGGTCAGCACCTCGTGGTCGCCCTGACGGAGGACGACGCCGGAGACCGTCGTTCGACCCGGTTCCGTCGGCGTCGTGCCCCGGATCTCGATGCGCAGGTCGTCGCCGACGAGAAGCCACCAGCGATCCCCGTCCCGGCGAAGCTCGCCGCTCGCTCTGAGCCGGACCTCGCCCACCGAGAAGCCGGCTTCACCGACCGCGGAGCGCACCGCGACCGGCGTCACCACGCGGCCCTCGGCCACCTCGAAACGGGCGGTGCCCGTCCGCAGCTCCACCTCGACCGTGCTGACCCCGGGGAGATCGCGCAGCTTGCGCTCGAGGCCGTACGCGCAGAACGGACAGGCCAGCCCGTCCACGCGAACCTCGTAGCGCATCGCGTCCGCGTGTGCGGGGGCCGCCATCGTGGCGAGCACGATGGCGAGCGCGGCGACGAGCGCCGAGAGGACGCGACCCGTCACGGCCCGTCTCCACCGCCGGGAGCCTCGGCTTCCTCCGGCGCTTCCAGCACCTGCGCGTGGAGCGGCGGCGCCTCGCCGCGGTCGACCGCCGCGAGCGCGGCGGCCATCGCCGAGGGCTCCACGACCGTCGGGTCGTAGCGCACAGTCGCTTGCGCGTCGGCGAAGCTCAGATCCACGTAGTGAACGCCCTCGATGCCCTCGAGACACGCCCGCGCCGCGTTCGCACAGCCCTCGCAGACCATGCCATCGACGCTCAGCCGTGCGACTGCGTCTCTCGGATCCGGCGCTGCCTCGGGAGCCTCGGAGGGGGTCCCCGCGCTCCTTGGGGCCGCCGCTCCCGGCTCGCCGCATGCGACGAGCGCGAGGAGCGACAAAGCCAGCGTCGCGATGCCCCTCATGTGATTGGCGTTCCCACTCCCGCGTCCCGCAGGGCCGCCTCGTCGATGCCGCCGTTCTTGCAGCAGTCGGCGAGCACACCGTCGATGGCGACGGCGGGTAGCACGTTCACACCGAGCTGCTTAGCGCGCTCGGCCACCTTCGGCTCTCGCGTGTCCAGCACGCTCACCTCGCACGAGGGGCACGCGAGCTGGTTCACCAGCGCGATGGTGTCCTCGCAGATTGCGCACCCGGCGCTGAACACTTCGATCGTTCTCGTTGTCGTCATCATTCTCTCCTTCTCTTCACTTGGCTGCCGCCGGTTCACAGGCGGCGCAGGAAACCTCTCGTCGTCGCGGCCAGGCGTTCCAGAGCGACGCGCCGACGAGGAGCGCGACGCCGACGTACATGGCGGAGTCGCTGTCGAACCCGAACTTGCCGACCAGCACGAGGCCAGCTGCGATGAGACCGAGCCCAAACGGGCCGTAGCCCCGCCGACGGGGCGCGCGAAACGCGAGCGTGCCCACCGCGAGGACGAGGAAGCTCGCCGTCAGCGGGAGCAGCCAGCGCGTCTCCATGAGGAAGGTCAGCCCGAACGCGCTCAGCACGCCGGCGTACGCCGGCCAGCAGGCCGGACACGCGACCTTCGGGAGAAGCGCGGCGCCGACCGCGGGCAGCGCGCCAAGGCTTGACCGCCAACTTGGCGGAGCCTCCGATATGCCGGGAGCAGGACGGGCGACGGCCTCCGCGAGGGCTCGCGCGATCGTGTCGACCTCCGGCACGCCGACGAGCCGTCCATCGTCCGTCTCGTAGAGACGGCAACACGACTCCGGGCTGGGCTCGCTGCCCGCGCTCACGTCCTGCTCGTCGACGAGGACGGTCGGGGAGCCGAGCCCCCGGGCGTACGCCGGCCCCTCGGCCGACAGGTGCTCGGACCAGTGCGGTGTCACCCCGGCCGCGGCGAAGCCGCGCATCAGCGCCTCACGGGCCGCTGCTACGTTGGGGCAGTCCGCGTCGTAGATGAGCTCAACCTTCGGCATCAACTTCCTCCTCTTCGTCGAGGACCTCGAGAATCGGGCACTCGCTCGTGGGGCCGCGCCCGCGACACCGGCGAGCGACCCGCTCGAGCGCGCGCCCCATCTGCTGGAGCTCGGCCACGCGCTGCTCGATGTCCTCGAGCTTCGCCCGCGCGAGCGCGCGGACGTCTGCGCACGAGCGGTCGTCGTCGACGCGAAGGGCGAGCAGCTCCTCAATCTCCTTGAGGGTGAAGCCCAGGGTCTGCGCGCGGCGGATGAACCGCACGCGGCGCACCGTCATCGGTGGGTACTGCCGATACCCCGACGCCCGGCGCGGGGGCTGCGCGAGCAGGCCGCGCCGTTCGTAGTACCGGATGGTCTCGACGCCCACATCAGCAGCGCGCGCCAGCTCCCCGATCTTCAGCGTGCTCGGTTCCGTCACGCCCTTAGTCTGCACCCCGTACCTAGGTACGGAGTCAAGGGGCGGTCGTCACACGTCGGCGAATCGGTACGTGCCACTCGGAATCACGTGGGCGTGGAGCAAGGGCGAGATGCGCGCGAGGTCATCTCGATCTACGGGCTTGCTGTCGCCGCCCTCGAGCGCGCCGACCACGCGCTCGAGCTGCCTCGTGTTCCAGAGCAGAACGCTGTTCGAGAGCACGCTCAGGGCGCTGACCTTGTTCATGATCTCGGCGTAGTCCCCGGTCCGGAACGAACCCTGGTTCGCGAAGAAGAGGCGCCGAGCGAGCGCGTGCCGCGACTCGCCCCGGTTGAGCTGGAGGTGGATTCGGTCCCGTACGGCGGCGTCGTGGATGTAGCGGAGAATGAAGGTGGTCTTCACGACGCGGCCGAGCATCGTCAGCGCCTTTGCGAGGCGGTCCGAGCGCGAACTGGCGGCGAGCCGGTCGAGCACCACGTGAGCCGGCGCCGTCCGATCCCGAAGCGAGGACGCTACGCGCACGAGCTGGTCCCACTGCTCACGGACGAGCTCGACGTCGATCGCGCTGCGGAACAGGCTGCGTAGGTCGCCGGCGACGTGCTCGCGGTCGAGCATGTAGAGCTGCTGGTCCTTCAGATCCTTGAGACGCGGCATGAACGAGAAGCCCAGCAAGTAGCAGAGGCCGAAGAGCTGCTCGGTGTAGCCGTGCGTGTCCGTGTAGTGCTCGCGCGGGCGCAGGACGGTGTCGTTCTCCAGCAGCCCGTCGAGGACGTAGATGGCCTCCCGGGGAGAGCACGAGATGGCCCGCGCCGCGAAGACTGCCGACTGATCCGAGACGTGGGTGTAGACGGTGATCGCCCGCTCGTAGAAGCCGAAGTAGCGCGGGTAGAAGCCGGCGAGGAGCGAACTCGCCTGGACGCCGAAGCGCTGGCCGTCGGAAGACGAGCGAGTTCCGTCGCCCCAGATGCCGGCGAAGGCGAGGCGGTGATGGTGGTCGACGAGGACGCGGTTCGCAGCCTTCAGCGCGTCGGCGCGCAGGCACCACTTGGACGTGCGCTGGAGCATGTCGACCGTGATGTCCTTCGTGCTCTGCGCCATCGTCGCGGTTCCGAGGTTCGTCCCGTGAGCGACCAGCGCCGCGAGCAAGGTCGGGTAGCGGAGAGTGGCGCTCCGTTCGGAGTAGCCGCTCGGCGCCGTGAGCTCCGCTGTGAAGCCCGTCCAGCGGTCGACCTCGAGCAGCAGGTCCTCGATCCGGATCCGTGGCATGTGCGTCTCGATCGCGCGCCTGAGATCTTGAACCCGCTCCGGGATGTCGAGGGCGTCGCGCTTCGACAGTCGCAGAGCACCCGCCTCGACCTTGGCGAAGCGGTTGTCAGGGAGACCGGCCCGGAAGTCGTGGAGGGCAGCGTCGAACTCCGTCCGCAGTCGCTCGAGCGCGTGCCCGGGCTCGGCCGGCAGCCCCATCTCCTGATACGCGCGGGCGCGTGCGGCGGCCCACTGCTCGGGCCCCTGAACGAGGTTCCAGAAGGACACGTGATGGCGACTCTCGGCGAGGTAGAGGTCGCCCGAACGCAGGGCGTCGCGGATGGCGAACGCGAGCGCGAGCTCCCACGAGCGCACGTCCAGCTTGCGCGCCAGGCCGCGCTTCCACAGCCCGGTCGCGAACTCCGTCGGCGGGTCCTCCCCGAGGTCTGTCGTCCCTTCGTTGTGCAGCACACGGGCGTGCTCGATCGCCTCGATGAGCGGCTCGGTCCCGGGCCCACCCTCGAACGGGAGGCGCAGGAAGTCCGGGAGGTACCGCTTGAGGGTGTGGTGTCGCGCGCGCAGCGCCTCGAACTCCCCGCGTTCGGTGAGGCGCTGAAGCTCCCGACAGCCGACGATCGCGCCCTGAACAGCATCGAGGTCGATCTGCTCGACCTGGCTCTCGTCCTTGCCGAGGAGCGCCTCCAACGCGTCGAGGACCAGGCGGAGGTTCCGGCCCGACTTCTGGCGCAGCTCGCGCTGCTTCTTCTCGTACGCGTTGCGCGCCCGTCGGTGGAGCCCGGTCGTGAAGACGTGGTGCATCTCGACCAGGTGATCGAGCACCGACTTGTTCGCCTCGACGAGGAAGCACGCGACGAGTGCGTGGCACTTGGCCGGCTTGAACCGCTTGAGGTCATCGACGTCGTAGCGACGAACGAGCTCGGCGTGGTGGAGCACGACCTCGGGCCGGACACCCGACAGGTCGACCTGGCCCACCCCGAGACCGCGCAGCAGCTCGGCGCGCTCGAGGTAGGTCTTGATCGCCGAGGGCGTCGGCTCCGGCGGATACTGCTTCAGCGCGAAGAGCTGGGAGCGGTGGCCGGGGACATCCAAGAGATCGTCGATGGCCACCCTCTGCTCCGCCGTCAGCCGCTCACTGATGGTTCCGAGCAAGTCGTTCTCTGTGCGCGCCGCCGCCCGCGCGGCCATTCGTTCGAGCGTCGAGCGCGCCGGGATGACGATGCAGCGCAGCCGGAGGTACTCCTCGGCCTCGCGGACGAGCTCGTCGGCGAGCAGTCCGCGCGCCGCGCGTTCCGTCATCCACACGTCGAGCGTCTCCCGGGCTGTGTCGTCCAGCGTGCAGTAGCCGAGGTGGGAGCGGATCCGCTTCTCGTGCTCGAGGTCGGTCGCCTTCCGCGCCGGGGGCGTGACGAGCAGCACCGGCGGGAGGCCGACCTGCCGCCCGACGTGGTTCATGATCCGGACGGGGATCGCGTCGTACTCGTCCGGGCTCAGGAAGCGGCCGAGGCAACGGAGCACGCAGAGCTGAAGCGCGAAGCTGTGGCGCTTGTCGGCGCCTCGGCAGCGACGCACCTCGACCAGGTCTTCCTCGCTGAGCGTCCAGTCGCGCGCCAGCTCTTCGTCCGTCGGATCGACGGGCAAGCGGATCATGTCTCCCCCCTTCGCCCCGGGTGAGACAGCCGCCCATCGGGCGGCGCGATCCGTACCACAACCGTCCGGTTTTGGTACGACGGATTCGGACACGTGTTTCACGGGGTTTAGACCCCCTCTTCGTCGGACCCCTTTTTGGAACGCAGCGCGCGGTGGAGCGTGGACACCGGGACGTCGAGTTCGCGCGCCACCTCGCGGAACGAGAGCCCCTTCGTGCGGAGTCGCTTCGCCTGGGGCACATCGACCCGTCGCTTGGGTCGGCCGAGCCGGATGCCCTTCCGCCGTGCGCGCTCGATCCCCGCCTTCGTTCGCTCGGCAATCTGCGCGCGCTCCTGCTCGGCCACCCACCCGAAGATGGCGATCAACAGCGAGCGGACGGGACCGCCCGTGTCGAGCCACGGCTCGCGCACGCTGATCACCTCGACGCCGCAGCGGTCGAGGTCGAGCACCGCCTGAAGGTTGCCGGTCATCGACCGCCCGAGGCGGTCGAGCGACCACACCAGCAGTACGTCGAAGTCGCCTCGGTGCGCTGCATCCATCATCGCCTTGAACTCGGGCCGCGCGCGGGTCGCGCTCACGCTCTCCTCGAACGTGGTGACGACCTTCAGCTTCCTCGCACGCGCCAGCCGCCGGACGTCGGGACGCTGGTTGTCGAGGGACTGCTCCCCGCGGGAGACCCGGAGGTAGACCGCTGCGCGCTTTGCCTTCGCCACCCAGCGAGCATGGCCCCGATCGCGCGAAAAGGTACGGTAGTGAGCCGCTCGGACGCCGATTCTGGGGCGCTTACCGTACCTTTTTGCGCGCTAGGGCCCAGGACCCCGCCTACTCATTGAGGGCCTCGAGACGGGCGCGGGCTTGGACCGCGTCGGCCGCGCCCGGTGCGAGTCGCAGGTAGCGGCGGTACGCTCGCGACGCCGCGGCGCGTCGCCCGAGCCGCTCGCTGGCCAGTCCGAGGCCTCGCCAGGCGGGCCCGTGTCCTGGCGCCGCGCGCGTCGCTTCCTGAAACGAACGTTGCGCGTCGGCCAGTCGCCCCTGGAGCAGGGCGCGCATGCCCTCCCGGGTCAGCTCGCCGGCACGTGCGGGGTCGGGTGGGGCCTCTTCGGGCTCGGGCTCCTCCAACGGCGGCGCCGGTTCCTCGGTCCTCGGGATGGGGGCATCCGCGCTCTCGGCCGATGTGTCGATCCACCGTCGCGATCGGCGACGCGAGGAGCGTGGTTCCGGCGCCGGCACGACGATTGTGCTCACCGGCTCTGGCTCCGGCTCGGGAGGCTCGAGAGCGGCGAGCAGATCGGCCTGGGGAACGAGGGCGGCGGCCGGGAGCGCGGCCGCCGCGTCCTCGGTCGATGGGGCTGCTTCCAGGACCGACTCATTGCGAGATGGCGAGGCGATCTCGTCGGCAGCAACATCGCGCATGGCCCAGAACACCGACATCATCCCGGCGACGGCCAGAACCGCGGCGAGCAACGCCGCGGAGTACGCGAGCCTCCGAGTGGTGGGCGGCGGGAGGGTGGGTACTTCGGTCGGGAACCGGAGCTCGGCCGCCTCACTCAGCAGGCCCACCCTCTCGCGGCCGAGGCGTTCCTCCTCCACGTCGTCGGCATCGCCCGGGAAGGGGGTCGACATCCGGAGCGCGACCCAGAGCTCGCGGGCGAAGTCTCCGGCCTTCTGTGGACGTATGCGCGGATCGCGCGCGAGGCCCCGGGCGAGCACCTCCTCGAGCGCATCGGCATGGCTCTCCCCCGTCGACTCCGAGAGGCTCGGCGCATCGTCGATGTTCTTGCAGTTGAGGATCGCGATGAAGTTCAGACCGTCGAAGGGGAGCTTGCCCGTGAGGCACTCGAACGCCACCGTCGCCAGCGAGTAGACGTCCGCGCGATGATCCGGTAGCTCGTCCCGCGTCGCGATCTCGGGAGCCATGTACTGCGGCGTACCGACCATCTTGCCCTGTCGCGTCAGCCGCGAGGCGCCGGCCTCCGGGCTGATGAACGCGGCGATGCCGAAGTCCAGCAGCTTGACGACCGTCTTCCCATCGGGCTGCTGCGCGAGGAAGAGGTTCTCCGGCTTGATGTCCCGGTGGACGAGGCCCTTCGCGTGCACCACGTCGAGGGCCGAGGCCACCTCGCGCACGATCGTGGCGACGAGCTGGTCCGGGAGCCGCCCACGCTCCTCGAGCAGCTCGGCGACGTCGCGGCCCACGAGCCGCTCCATGCAGAGGAAGGGACGTCCGTCTTCGAGCTGCCCGAGGTCGTAGACGTCGACCGTGCCGCGGTGTCCGAGCTGACTCGCCATCTGCGCTTCCTGCTGGAACCGCTTCGAGGCCGCCTTATCGCTCGCCCACACGGGGCTGAGCACCTTGAGCGCCACTTCTCTCTGGAGCGACTCGTGCAAGGCGTCGTAGACGACCCCCATCGCTCCCTCGCCGATCACCCCGCGAATCCGGTAGCGCCCCGCGACGGTCCGCCCGATCAGCGGATCGAGCTCGCTCATCGGCTCGAGTTCGGTCGCGCTCATCTACACCTCGTCCCGACGCAGCAGCGGCCCATGCGGCAGGCTTCTGTGGGGGCACACGCGTTGCCGCAGGTGCCGCAGTGATCCGGGCTCGTCTGGGTCGACACGCAGGCCCCAGCGCAGTTCGTGAGGCCGGACGCGCAGCAGAGTCCGTCGCTGCAGATCGCGCCCCCGATACACGCCGCGCCGCATGCGCCGCAGTTGGCCGCGTCCGAGCTCGTGTCCGTGCACCCACTCGCGCAGCACCTCGTCCCGCCCGCGCACACCGCGCCGCAGGCATTGCAGTTGCTCTCGTCGCTGCTCGTGCAGACCCCTTCGCAGCAGAGGTCAGCCGAGCCGCAGGTGTTGCCGCAGCTGCCGCAGCTGGAGGTGTCGCTCGCGACGCAAGCCCCGCCGCAGCAGAGCTGCCCGGGGCCGCAGGTGATCCCACAGCCTCCGCAGTTGGCGGTGTCGCCGCCCGTGTTCGCGCAGGCTCCGCCGCAGCACGACTCCTCAGACGCGCACCCGGACGGGCAGCCCGTGCACTCCGGGGCCGCCGGATCGCGACAGACGCCGCTACAGCACTCCTGCCCCGCGGAGCACGCGAGCCCGCACGCGCCGCAGCTCGCCTCGGACGTCTCGAGGTCGACGCAGCCTCCGCCGCAGCAGGTTCGACCGCTGCCACACACGTTGCCGCAGACCCCGCAATGGCTCTCATCCGTCTGCGTGTCCACGCACCCATCGCAGCAGGTCCGTCCGGCCCCGCAAGAGACGCCACACGACGTGCAGTGCGTCGCGTCGCGCGCGAGATCCACGCAGGAGCCGTCGCAGCAGCTCAGGCCCGCACCGCATGCGGCGCCGCACGCCCCGCAGTTCGCAGCATCGCCCAGCAGATCGAAGTTCTCATCCACCGCGCCGTCACAGTCCTCGTCGCGCCCGTCGCAGGTCTCCGAGACGGGATCCGGCGTGGCGCAGGCGAGGGAGCCCCCCTCGCACGCCAGCACGCCTTGGCGGCAGACCCCCAACGCCGCTCCGTCCACGCAGGCGTCGCCGCGCGTCGGGATGTCGTCGTTCACCCCGTCGCAGTCATCGTCAGTCCCCTCGTTGCTGCAGTCCTCAGCGCTCGGGATCACCTCCCCGGTGCAGCTCCCGAAGCGGCCGCCCGTACAGATCTGCGTGCCCGCGCGGCAAATCCCCACCCCGTCGCTCCCTGCTGGTCCGCCGTAGCAGCTCTGCGTCGCGCCGTCGGAGCAGGCACAGTCCTCGTCGGTCATCCCGTCGCAGTCGTCGTCGGCGGCGACGCTGCCGGACGCGGTGCATCTGTCCGGCGCCGTGGAGGGGATGACCGCGCCGACACAGCTTCCAGGCACGCCGCTCTCGCAGGCGGCCGTTCCCGGCGCGCAGGCACCCACGCAGCTCCACGTGCCGTCGGAGAGGTCCGCGCATCCCTCCGTGGCCGGCGGATAGCACTCGAGCTCGAGACCCTCGTCGACCGTTCCGTCACAGTCCTCGTCGGTCCCGTCGCAGGTCTCTCCCGTGGGATCGGCGCTGGGCGTGCACACGGCGACCGCGCCCTGGCAGCGCAGCTCCCCCTCGCCGCATGCGCCGGGCAGGACCGTCTCGCACGCGCCGTCCTCGAACTCGTCGGTGCTACCGTCGCAGTCGTCGTCCCGTCCGTTGCACTCCTCGGCCGTGGGGGTCACCTGGCCGAGGCACGGCGTGAGCGCGCCGCCCTGGCACAGCGACTCGCCAGCCCGGCACACCCCGACGCCCTCGGTCCCCTCGGATCCCGCGTAGCACGCTGTCGTGGCGCCCTCGGGCGCACAATCCTCGGGCGCCGATCCGACACAGAACCCCCGGTAGCAGCTCCCACCATCGCAGTCGGCGTCCGACGTGCAGCCGTGCTGCGGATGGTCCTGCGCCGCGGGCACACACGCGCTCGCGCTCAGCGCGAAGACGAGCACCCAACTCCGTCGCAGGCTCACCAGCTCACTCCTCCGAGAGGACCTCGAGCCACGAGCGCCACGCCGCCGCCCGTGGGAGCGAGCGCCACGGACGCGTCGCCACCGTCATCCCAGAGCACCAGCGCGAGGAGCAGCCCCACGCCGGTCATCGCCGCCCCGGCGACGAAGAGGACGTCGGCCGTGATGACGAACGTCTGCGCCTCGTCGAGCCGGGCGCGTGCGGCGTCCACCTCCTCGGGCGTCGTCACGGGCGAAGAGCGGAAGTCCTGAGCCGCGTCTCCCCCCACAACCGCGAGCACCGCCGCGGCGCCGAGCGTCGCGAGCCCGAGCCCTCCGGTCACGAACCCGATGGGAGACGGTCCATCGTCGCCGGGCTCGGGCAGCGAGTCGCCCTGCGCGTCCCTGGGCGCCCTTCGGGGTGGCACCTCCGCAGGTGCAGCGACGTTCGCCTCGGCCGGTTCGTCCGTCTCGATGGAATCCGGAGACGCCGGGGCCGGAAGATCGAAGAGCTCGCGCAAGGCCCCGTCGACTTCGCCCAATATCGCAGCGGAAGCGCGCTCTCCCTCGGCGCGGCGGGTCGCGCGACGCACCTCACGGCTCACCCGGTCGAAGACCGCAACCTCGAGCACTATCGCATCGTCCACTCGTTCAACGTTCTGGATCAACAACCGATCCACCGAGAGCTGCTCCGCCACCTGGAGGAGGCACTCGGGGCTCTCCCCGACGCAGCCGAGGGCGAACTGCACATCCCCGAGGCGCATGTCCGAGGTCGCCTCCACACGCAGCGCGCCGAGCGCCTCGGCGCGGCTGCGGAGGAGCCGGGTTACGGCGGCGTCGAGCTCCGGCTCACGAGCGGCCGGGGTGGCCGAGATGACGGCGGCGCTCGAGCGGTCCTGCGCGCGGAGAGCGCCGGGCGCGGAGGCCACCGCCGCCGCCACGACGAGCAAAGGGAAGTGGTGCCATTCACTCACCGGCCTTGCCCCTCTCCCCGTCGTCCCACCCACCCCCACCCGCGTCCATCGTCCGCGCCCGCGAGGACGATGGCCGCCGCCATCACAGGAGCGCCTTCTCCCGGCAGATGGCGGCGGCCGCCCATTCGCACGACCACTACGCCGCGAGAGACGGCGAGGTCGTCCGTGGTCAACGGCACATCCCCGCGAGGCACATCCGTCCCATGGGGCAGAGGTTGCCGCAGGACCCGCAGTTGTTGCTGTCGAAGTTCGTGTTGACGCAGGACCCGCTGCAGAGCGTGGTTCCTCCGGCGCACATGCACGTGCCCCCCATGCACGCGCCGAACGTGCCGCAACTGTTTCCGCACGTACCGCAGTTCGTTCGGCTGGTGTCGGTGTCGACACATGTCCCGTCGCAGAGGGTCTGGCCGGACGGGCACGCGCCCATGCACGTACCGCCGGAGCAGGCCTCCCCGGCCGCGCAGGTCGTCCCGCAGGCGCCGCAGTTGCTCGTGTCCGTGTCGGTGTCGACGCACGTGCCGCTGCACAGAGTCTCGCCGGACGGGCACGCACACGCGCCGGAGCTGCAGACCTGACCGCCGGTGCAGGAGACGCCGCACGCGCCACAGTTGGAAGCGTCGGAGTCGGTGTCCGTGCACCCTCCGCTGCACAGCGTCTCGCCGCTGGCGCACATCCCCGCGCAAGCCCCCATGGAGCAGACCTCGCCGGAAGGACAGGCCATGCCGCATCCGCCGCAGTGGGCCGAGTCCGTTTCGGTGTTCGTGCAGCTCCCCGAACACAGCGTCTCCCCGCTCGAACACTCACAGGCGCTGTCCACACAGGTGGTCCCACCGCCGCACACCGCGGCACAGCTGCCGCAGTTCGAGTCGTCGCTCGAGGTGTCGACGCACGCCCCGCCGCAGTCGGTCAGCGAGCCCGCGCAGCTCGAATCGCACGTCCCGAGCGAGCAGACCTCACCGCTCGCGCACGCGGTCCCGCACGCACCACAATGGCTGGCGTCGCTGCTCGTGTCGGTGCACGCGCCCGCGCAGTCGGTCTCGCCGGTGGGGCAGCCGCAGCTCCCGCCGAGGCAGTCCTCGTCGGGCCGGCACGCGAAGTCGCACGCGCCGCAGTGGGCCTCGTCGCTCCCCACGTCGACGCACCCGCCGCCGCAGTCCGTGAGCCCCGACCCGCAGGATCCGGCGCACGCCCCGCTCGAGCAGACCTCACCGCTCGCGCACGCGGTCCCGCATGCTCCGCAGTTCATCGGGTCGCTGTCCGTCACGACGCAGACCTCGCCGCAGAGCGTCTCACCGTCGCCGCAGGTCGGGGTGGGCCCACCGTCCACGTCGCCGCCATCGATGTCGCCGCCGCCGTCCAAGT
This sequence comes from Sandaracinaceae bacterium, assembly GCA_040218145.1. GTDB lineage: Bacteria > Myxococcota_A > Polyangia > Polyangiales > Sandaracinaceae > JAVJQK01. The sequence goes on from JAVJQK010000098.1 coordinate 14,451, forward strand.
CGCCGCCATCGATGCCGCCGTCGGCGGGGGTGTCGTCGTTGCAGCCATTCAGGGCCATGGAGGCCCCCATCACCGCGATCATCAACCAAGCTCGTCGCATGCTCGTCCTCCTCCGCTCGCCCCTCGGGCGGCGTGCTGGAGAGGCGGTACCCGGTGACGGGCCTATGGATTCACCTCCGCAGCACGCAGCCGACCACGAGCAGCGCCGCGTCCACCGTGACCTCGAGAGGGCCACCGGAGCAGGCTCCCCCGGTTCGAGGTCCACCGTGGATCGCACGAAGAATCGGAAGCGAGAGCAGCCGTGTGCTCACAGGGCCGCGACGTCGGCGCTGTCCAACCGCAGCTGTGTGATTCTCGCGCGGCTCCGCGGGCGTCAGAGGACGAAGCGGTAGCCGAGCGGGGATTCCAGATCGCCCACGTTCGCGTCACTGTGGCGCCCGAGCGCGGCTGGCAGCGCAGCGTGATTTCGGGTGAGCGGAGGTTGGCGGCTCTGCGTCCCCTGGCTCACGTTCGAGCGCGGCGCGAACGCCGCAGCCCACAGTCGACGCACCTCCAGGGGTAGAAGCCCAGCACGGAGAGCAGCCTCTCCCAGGGCCGGCGCCGAGTACGGCGGAGGGGGCCACCGCAGCCCCGGCAGTGCCGCGTGCTCACCCGAAGAGCGTGCAGCAGCCCGTCAGGCAGTAGTACCCGTCGGGGCAGGGGGGAAAGCCGGGCAGATCACACGCCTGCCGTCCGTCGTCGCAGGTCGGCGGCGGCGGAGCGCCGCCGTCCGGGAGTGGGCCAGCGTCGGCATCGGGGAAGCAGTCGGCCGGAATGGTAGCGGGATCGCGTCCGAGGCAGAGCTCACAGCGGCCGCACGGGTTGTAGCAGGGGTCGTCCCCCGCGACGCCGCCGTAGGGCACGCACGGGAAGCATCGCGTCGGATCGCTGATATCGTCGAAGGTGCAGGACGGGACGCCGCCCACGTTGCTCCCGAGCCAGACGAAGCTGCCCGAGCCGCTCGGAAGCTCGCAGCAGCCGAAGCAGTCACAGCCGTTCGGTACGAGCGGAGCGCAGGTGTCGACGCAGGTGTCGGACTGCGGCATGGGGCATTGCGGCGGGCCCGCGGGGCGACACGACTGGTGCATGTCGAGAGTGGAGTCGCATTGGATGTCCCACAGGCACTCGCCGCGGCCCTGGTTCGTGTCGTAGTAGCAGTCTCGGGTGCAGAGCCCGACCTCGCCGCCGGGGATGCCGAGGTCGTAGCCGCCCTCGTTGTTGTCGCACGCGCCGACGCAGTCGGGGTCTCGCGAGTCGACGAGCCCATCACCGTCGTCGTCGATGCAGTTGCCGCACTGGTAGCTTTGCTCTCCGCAGTCGGCCCGCACGCAGCCGACGGGACCTCCGTCAGCCGGCACCGTACCGTCCATGCCGAGGGAGCCGTCGTCTCCCGTGCTGCCGTCCAAACCGGTGCTTCCGTCGGAAACTTCTGCATCCATTCCGGTGGAGCCGTCGTCCGGCACCCCGCCGTCGCCGCCCGACGACCCATCGCACTCGCAGCCCGCGCTCAGCAGCAAGGCCATGGCCATCGCGACCCATGCAGCGCAGCTTCCATTGCTCATTTCGAATGTCCTCCCGTCTGGCATCGAGTCATCGGAGTCCCTCGAGTTGCCCGCCGAAGCGCCCCTCCGGATACGCGAGATCGTATTCTACTGCGCATCGACGCGCCGCGTCGCGAGCACCCACCGCCGCGATCGCGCGGCAGCGGCCTGCGCTCGCGACTTCGCGAAGCGCCCCGTTCGGGTACTCGGCGAGGTAGCGCTCGTAGAGCCCACGCGCCCGAGTCGGCTCGTGCACACGGAGCAGGGCGACGTCGGCGCCCGCGATCAGAGCGTTGGCAGCCGTGGATGAACGCGGGCCGCGCCACACCCGACCGTAGGTCGCGAGGGCGGACTCGTAGTCTCTCTCCGCGAGGTGAGACTCGGCCACGATCGTCAAGAGCTCCGCTCGGCGCCGCGCCATTCGTGGGTTCTCGAGCTCCTCCTGCACGCGGCTGCGAACCTCGGCCGGCGGCTGCGCGACGAGCATCCGCCGGAGGTCGCGCACCCGGCGCCGCGTGGCCACCGGCGTGTCCGGCTCCTCGGCCGGAGCCACCTCGAGGGCGGGCTGCGGATCGGGCGCTGGTGGCTCCACCGTCGGCGTGGTGGGTGCGAGCGCGAGAGGATCGAGCAGAAGCTCCTCTGCGAGCGCGCGGAGCGGAGCCAGTTGCTCTTGTGTCGCCGCGCGAACGTCGATGCCGACGCGCGGAGAGATGAGGCCGCGCTCGTGCGCGGAGAGTTCCACGGGAACCTCGCCGGCGTCGACCTGCACGAGCCCGCGCTCGACGGTCACGCGCGTCTCATCGGAGTCGACGCTCACCGAGAGGACCGTGCCGAGCACGCGCACCGTCGTGTGCGGGGTGAGGATCGAGACGCGCGTCCGCTGACGGGGCTCGACCCTCATGTCGAGCGTTCCCCGCTCGAGCTCGATCCGACACTCCCGCTCGCGAGAGGCCGTCACGACACCCCGGAGATCCTCGGACCCGCGTGCGCTCACGCCGGGACACGGACCGAGCAGCTCGTCCGTCACCGGGAGGGCCGCGGTCGCAACCGGTTCCGTGGCATGGACGCTTCGCCCAGCGTTCGGCGAGCTGGGCTGGTCATCCAGAAACAGGGCAGTCGTGCCCACACCGGCGGCAAGGAGGAACCCAGCCGCCGCGGCGAGCGACCACCTCCGGGTTCCCGGCCGAGGCGCAACCACAGGCTGGCCAGCCTGCAGGAGAGCCCGCCCGATGATCGCGAGGTCACTCGTCGAGTGCTGCTCCGGCTCCTCACGCAGCAGCTCGGCGAGACCCCGGACGCGACGGTTGCCCACGGCGCACGCGTCGCAGGACTGAACGTGCAGTTCGAGCACCATACGCTCTGCGTCGCCGAGGTCTCCGAGCTCGGCGCGGGCGGCGAGGCGCTGGGCGTGACGGCAGCTCACATCACTCATCTCGAGCCTCCGCTCTTCCCAGCAGCACGCACAGACTGGGGGTGCCCGCGATCAGCATATCGACGTCGCGCCGCGCGCGCAGGTAGCGCGACTTCGCGGCGGGAAGGCTGAGGTCCAATATCGCGGCCGTCTCGGCCAGCGTGTGCCCCTCGACGGCGACGAGCAGGAACACGATCCGCCGATCGGGCTTGAGCCGCTCGAGCAGCTCCCGTGCCCGCTCGCTCGCCTCCCGCCACTCGAGCCGCCGCTCCGCGTCCAGGAGCTGCTCCCGGTCGACGTCCGCCGTCAGAGTGACCCGCTTGCGGCGTCGCTTGGTCGTTCGGAGGTGCTTGTAGACGACGTTGGCGGTGATCCGGTCCACCCACAGCCGAAGGCTGGCGTCGCCGCGAAAGCGCCGAAGACTGCGAAGCAGCTCCACGCACGCCTGCTGCACGAGATCGTCGTTCTCCGACGACGCGCCGACGAGACGGTGGACACGGCCGCGGATCCGGTCGATGAACGCTAGGAGCAGCTCTTGCTGCGCGGCGCGATCGCCCGCGGCCGCGAGGCGCAGCACGTCCGAGTCGCGCCCGACGGGCGTGACGCGGCGTGGTCCGGGCTCATCGACGACGGCGCTCACCTCGATCCACTGTACCCGGTGAGCCGCGGTACGATTCATCCGCAGCGATCAAACTCTACCCTGACCGTTTTGAACGCGTCGAAGCCTGCCCCGCCGATGCTCGTATTGCTCGGGTTCCCCCGGTGCCGCCTACGAAGGATTCACCACCCGGACGGGGAGAAACCGAGGAGAAGGCCCAGGGTGCCCTCGACCTCGGGGAGGCTGCTCGACGAAGCGGCAGCCAATCGGCCTTCGAGAGAGAAAGGCAGCTCGAGGTAGAGCTCGGGAGCCAGCTGGGCGGCGACGGAAAACATCCCTCCGAGCGTAGTCCCGACTCCCGGCCCCTGTTGCCCATCCAGCCATATCAGAGCAAGCGTGACGTACGCGCCGAGGCTGCCCCGGAGGAAGCGCCACTCGACCTCGAATCCCCCCCCCAGCGAGAGATAGGAGCGCTCCCGCGCAGGTTCTAGTGGCTCCTCACGCACGAGCTCGCCGGCCAGCTGGACCCACCCGTTCCCGAGGAAAGCGAGCCCGAGCGCGAGCCGCGCGCTCGGGGAGGGGCCATCGCTGCGCAACACCGGGCCGAGGGCGACACGCAGCGCAACGACGCTGCGTGAGGGTTCCTCGTCGATCGACAGAAGCTCCACTCCGCGCTCTGGCGATGGATCCGACAGAGGCTCCTCGCCCACTGTCGTCGTAGATGGCTGCGTGTCGCCGGTGCTCTCTCGACCATCGGGCGGGACGTCCGGGGGCTCGAGGATCGGACGAACTGCGAGCGCGAGGGTCCGTCCGCGGTCGAAGGGGTCCGGCTCGGAGACCTCCAGGGAGGCCACACGGTGCTGGTCTCCGACCAGCGTAACGAGGTAGAGCCTGACGCCACCGGGCGCAGCACCCGGCTCGAGCCAGATCGCGGCCGTCCCCCCCTCGCTGCGGGCGACCGCCGCGCCCCAATCTCCGGCGGCCGCCTCGCCGGTCGATGGGGGCGTCGCGTTGACCACCTCGACCCTCACGTCCTCATCGAGTATCGCCCGGAGGGCCTCGACGAGCTCGTCGAGGCCAATCACCGCCGGAGCGTCCGGAGAACGGACGACCAGCACTACTCGCTGGGTCTCCTCGGCAATGGCGAACTCTGCCGTCCAGAGTCCGAGGAGAAGCGCGATCGCAGAGATGACTGGTCCCCGTCTCATGACCTCGTGTACCCCGAACGGTGCGGAGGGACTCTGGCGCTCGCTATACTCCGTCCCGAGCCCACGCGATGATCTTAGCCCGCTCTTTCTTGCCATGCGTCGCGCTGGTCGCGATCGGCTGCGCACCCTCGGACGTGGGGCGCGTCGTGGAAGCGAGCCATTCGTGCTCGTCCGCCCTCGATCCCTGCGACGACGGCGATGCGTGTACGGTCGACCGGTGTGAGGTCCCCACGGGTACGTGTGTGCATCCTCGGATGGCCGGCTGCTGCACGACGGTCAGCGATTGCACGACTCGCGTCTGCACGACGCCGCGCTGTGATCTCAACGTGTGCATGTACGATGCAGTCCTCGGGTGTGACGCAGGACTCCCCGACGCGTCGATCCCGACGGACGCAAGCGGTCCAGCGATGGATGGAGGAGCGGAGCCTCCCGACGCGGGGCCGGCCGCTCCGGACGCCGGGGGAGACGGCGGTGGCCTCGGCGACGCGGGTGGCGCCGAGGTAGATGGCGCAACCGGGAGCATGGATGCAGCCCCGAGCGGTGATGCTGGACAGGCGAACGACGGCTCGGCACGCCCCCCTCACATCCGGGGGGGCGCCTGCGACGTGTCGGGCGACGGCAAGGGTGAGTGGACCGTCTTGGTTCTCGCGCTGCTCCTACTGCTGCGCTCGCGTCGAAAGACGTCCTGGTTTGCCGCCGGCGCACTTCCGGCGATCGGGGTGCTGGTGGTGTGTGCGCCGGCGCGCGCCCAGCAACTCCGCATTGGACCACCAGCAACCAGCCTTCCCGACGATCTCGGCGCCCTAGAGCGTGCCGCGCCGGTACCCGCCGACGTGCGCCCCGGCGTGCGGATCGGAGTGACCTACCTCGAGGATCCGCTCGTCGCCATCGTGGGTGACGACGAGATCGGTCTCCTCTCGGAGCGGCTGAGCCTCAGCGCCACGGCGTCGGTGGCGTTCCTCGAGCGTGCCTTCGTCTCCGTCTCCGGAGCGCTCCACGTACAGGGCGGAACAGGCGCCAACGGCGTGGGCGTGGGTCCGGTGCTCGACAACCCAGCCGCAGGTCCGCCGACCCTCGACGCCCGCGTCGTAATTCTCGACCGCCGCGAAGTCTTCGAACTCGCCGTGGCGACGACGCTCCGCCTCCCCTTCGGTTCTTCGCATGGCTTCGCCATCGATACGGAAGCGAGCGTTTGGCCGCGGGCCATCGCGACGAAGACGTTCGACGACCGCGGCTCACTCGTCGGCATGTCGGTCGGTGTGGACGTGCGACCCGAGACGCGCTTTGCGGATCTCGAGGTAGGGCCGCAGTTCACCTTCGTCATCGGCGGCGCCATCGCGGTTGGTGAGCAGACCGCCGTGACGCTGGAGTTGGAGGGAGCCACCGTGCTCGCCCGTGCTTTCGACCTGGCGCACACGCCGATTCGAACGTCGCTTGGCCTACGTTGGCGGCAAGAGCCCATCTCGGTGATGGCGTGGGCCGGCACAGGGCTCACACCCGGTTTCGGTGCTCCGGACGCCGTTGTGGGACTGGCGTTTGGTTCCTGGATCCCCGTTGCCGAGGCCGAAGCGGCGGGACTCGAGACCATTGTCCCCTGAGGTGGTGTACGCCTTGAAGTCGGCCACCATCATAGGGACGACGCCTATCTATAGTACCGCGCCACAGCGTTTCTGACCCTTCGCCGCGGCCCTCGGCGCGCGACTCAGCGTCGCTCCTCCTCGATTCGCACGCCAACGCCTCGCGGCGAATCGGTCATCCTCCTGCGCGGTTTCACTTGCCTAGCCAGCAACTGAGAGTCATTCTCATCCTCAACTGAGGTGGAGTACATGAAACTGAAGACAGTTGCCGTCGCACTGGTGGCCAGCCTGCTCGTCGCGAGCTGCGACGAGGATCGGGGCGGAGACCCCAACGAACTCGAGTTGATCCGCATGGTGCTCGCCACCAACGCAGACATCGCCGAGGCCTCCTACACCGACTCGATCACGACCGCGCAGACGCTCTCGGACGCCATCGACGCCCTGGCCGCGGACCCGTCGGAGACGACGCTGGCCGCGGCGCGCGAGGCGTGGTTGGTCGCCCGCGAACCCTACGGTCAGACCGAGGTCTACCGCTTCCGCGCCAGCCCGATCGACGACACCAACTACGACTCCGCCGACGGTGAGGACGGCCCCGAGGGCGAGATCAACGCCTGGCCGTTGGGCGAGGGTCTCATCGACTACGTGGTGACGGGCACCGACTTCGGCGACGACCAAATCAACGTCACCGAGCACTCGACGGGCGTCGCCGCCCCCATCCCGATGAACAACATCATCAACTCGACCGACATCGTGATCGACGAAGCGCTGCTATCGAACACGGCGACCGGAGAGGACGAGCACGACGTCATCGCGGGCTACCACGCGATCGAGTTCTTACTCTGGGGCCAGGACCTCAACGAGGGCGGCAGCGCCGACACGCTCGGCAGCCGTGACAACACGCCCGGCCAGCGCCCGGCCACCGACTTCGCCAACGACGCCACCTGCACCAGCGGCCACATGGTCCTGGGCGAGGGCACGCTGTGCGAGCGCCGGGGACGGTTCCTCCAGGTGGCGGTCGCGAAACTCATCGCGGACCTGACCTCGGTCCGCGACCAGTGGGTCGAGGGCGGCAGCTACCGTACCGCCTTCCTCAACGTCCCGGACCTCGAGACAGGCAAGGACCGCCTCCTCGAGATCCTCACCGGCATGGGCACCCTCTCGGAGGGTGAGCTCGGCGGCGAGCGCATGCAGATTGCGCTGTCGGCCAACTCGCAGGAGGACGAGCACTCCTGCTTCTCCGACAACACGCACCGCGACATCGTGCTCAACGCGCTCGGCGTCCGGAACAGCTACTACGGCGACTACGCCGGCTACGACTCGTCGCTCGATGGCAGCCCCAACGCGACCGGCAACGCGGTCAGCGGCTACGGGTTCGACGACTACCTCCGGGCGGTCGGGCTTGACGACGTGGCGACCGGCGTCGAGGCGGCGCTCGCGACGACTGAAGTGGGCTACAACGCAATCGACGCGTCGGCGCGCGCCGGGACGCCGGTCGACAACATGATCCAGGACGCGGCTGCGCCCGCCGCGCAGCCGATGCGCGATACGATCGTCGCGCTGAACGCGCAGGCGCAGGAGATCGTCGAGATCGCGTTCGCGCTGATGCTCGGTACCGCCGACCAGGTGGTCATTCCCGACGCCTCGGAGTGCGACACGACCGATCCCACCAGCGAGTGCTGAGTTGCCGCGCAACGTGGGGCGTGGCCGCGGTCGGCGGCCTCGCCCTCTGCGCGGCGCTCGTGATCCCGTGGAGTTCGGGGCGAGGCTTCGAGCCAGACGCGACCGCACCGGCGGAGGCGTCTGAATGGTCCCCTGGAGGCGCGACCTCGGTCGACTTTCGGCCGTCGCCATCCTTTCGGGGACCGGCCGCAAACCTCGGTCCCGAGGCGCGGCGGGAATTCTACGCGGGGCGGGCGCTTGCGGGCCAGCCGTGGGTGCGCGCGCCGAGCAGCACCGACGCCCGCGACGGGCTCGGGCCGCTGTACAACGCACGCACCTGCTTCGAGTGCCATGTCGAGGGCGGGCACGGCCTCGCCCCCAACACGAACGGCGAACTATCGGTCGCCACGCTCGTCCGTCTCAGCGTCCCCGGCGGCGAGCCGGAGCCCACGTACGGCGCACAGCTACAGCCGCGCTCGATCGCGCTCGGCGATCAGCTCGCCGGTGTCGTCGGCTCCGAGGAGGTCCTCGCGCGGGGCGTGCCGCCCGAGGGCCGCGCGCACGTCACTTGGATCGCCGGGCTACTCCGGTACGCCGACGGGGAGACGGTACAGCTGCGCCGGCCCAAGGTCCGCCTCGAAGCGCTCGCGCACGGCGCACTGCGCGCCGACGCCATGATCGCCCTGCGCCATGCCCCGCCGCTGCACGGCCTGGGGCTGCTCGAACTCGTCGCGCAGGCCGACCTCGAGCGGCTCGCCGACCCGGACGACGCCGACGGCGACGGGATCTCCGGTCGCGTCAACCGGGTCTGGGACCCGTCGCGCGAAGCACGCGTCGTCGGCCGCTTCGGGCTGAAGGCGAACCAGGCGACGCTTCGGGTCCAAGTCGCCGCCGCGCTGCACGGAGACATCGGGATCACCAGCACGGTCTTGGGAGCCGTCCCCTGTACGTACGTAGAGTCCGCATGCGCGGCGTCACCGCACGGCGCCCCCGATGGAGAGCCGGAGATTTCAGACGCGTTGCTCGATCTCCTTACGGACTTCAACCGTTCGATCGGCGTGCCTCGCCGCCGTGCGGCCGACGATCCGCTCGTGCAGCATGGTCGCGAGCTGTTCGGCCAGGCCGGCTGTGACGCCTGTCACGCACCGCGTTTCGTCACCCACGACGACCCGCGCTGGCCGCACCTCTCGAGGCAGACGATCTGGCCCTACACCGATCTGCTCCTGCACGATATGGGAGACGCCCTCGCGGATGGGCGACCAGACGGGGAGGCGTCCGGCTCCGAGTGGCGCACCCCGCCGCTGTGGGGCGTGGGCCTCGCTCGTGCGGTTCATCGCGACGCGGGGTTGCTTCACGACGGCCGCGCTCGCACCGTCGAGGAGGCCATCCTCTGGCACGGCGGAGAGGCGCAGCGAAGCCGCAACCACTTCGTCGAACTGACCCGCGAGGAACGACGGGCGCTGCTGTCGTTCGTGCGCTCTTTGTGACTCCGATGCCGCTTCCCCGACGATCGTTCCTGCAATCGATGACGCTCGCGACGCTGTCGCCGAGCGCGCTCCTGACTGCGTGCGGGTCGCGCGCCGCCTCCACCGTGCGATGGGCCTCGGCGGCCAACGACGACGCTGGCGGCACGGGGCTCGTTTGGGCAGACCCAAGCTCGGGTGAGGCCTTCCGGATCGCCACGGAGTTCCGCGGACACGGCCTGGCCGCCCACCCGCAGCGTCCGTGGGAGGTGACGCTCTTCACCCGTCGCCCCGGGCAGACGTGCGCGGTGCTCGACCTACGCGAGGGTCGCGTCGTGCACGCGTTCGACGCGACCGACGACCGCGCCTTCCAGGGCCACGGCTTCTACACCGCGGACGGAAGCCGACTCGTCACGTCGGAGGCGCACGTGGAGACCGCCGAGGGCTGGCTGGGCGTGCGCGAGACGGCGGGTTACGGCCTCATCGACGCGATGCCGACGTCGGGCCTCGGGCCGCACGAGATCCTGCCGATGCCGGACGGCGACACGGTCGTGGTCGCCAACGGGGGGCTGCTCACTCGGCCGGAGACCGGGCGTGAGGTCCTGAATCTCGACACGATGGACTCGTCGCTCGCGTACCTCTCGCTGTCGACCGGCGCGGTGCACGAGGCGCACCGCGTCGACGTCCCCAAGGGAAGCATTCGGCACCTCGACGTCGCCGCCAGCGGCCTCGTCGCGTTCGGCATCCAGGTGCAACGCGAGCCGGTCGACTACGACGACGTGCTCCCGCTGGGCGGCTGGCACCGGCCGGGCGAGTCGCCGCGGCTGTTCGATGACGGCCTCGACGCAGTGGCGGCGATGGACGACTACGTGGGGAGCGTGGCGCTCGACCCCGAGTCCTCGATTGTCGGGATGACGAGCCCCCGCGGGAACGTCGCCCTTTTCTGGAACCTCGAGAGCGGGGCGTACATGGGGCTACACGAGTTGGTCGATTGCTCGGGGATCGCGGCTGCAGGGTCGCGGTTCATGCTCAGCAGCTCCGTGGGCGAGGTCCGGGTCCTCGAGGCTGCTGACCTCACGGAGGTCTCTGGAGCGCGCCGGCGGTTCCAGGACGTGCATTGGGACAATCATTTTGCCGTGATAGACATGGAGAACGCTCGATGATCTCCCGCGCCCTGGCCGGATTGCTGCTCGTGCTCGTCCTCTCGAGCTGCAGCACCGAAGAAACCGACAACCGGCTCGCCGCCGCCGTTGAGCAGGCGATCGAAGAGGCCGTGGTGCCCGCCATCGAGGCCTTCTCGACCGAGGCGACCGACTTCGAGACCGAGGCCGACTCGTTCTGCGCGAGCGTCGACGAGACGAGCCTCCGCACGCTCCAGGATCGCTGGCTGAGCTCGATGGCAACGTGGAACCGCGCCGGCGTCTACCGCATCGGCCCGCTGTACGACGACCCGATCGTGCCGACCATCGACCTCATCGAGTCCAAGCGGCCGCGCGGGACCGACTACACCGCGACCGTGCGGGAGACGATCGCTTCGGCCGTCGAGGGTGCGACGCCGCTCGACGACACGTACTTCCGGAGCCTGACCTTCAACCGCGGTGGGCTGCTCGCGCTTGAGATCCTCGTGTTCGAGGACGGGGCGGACCTGCCGTCGAACGCGCCGGCCGACATCGTGGCCGCCTACGAGGCTAGCCCGCGCCGGTGCGAGTATCTGCAGGGCACCGCGGCGCTGCTCGCTGAGCGCGCGCGGGGCGTCGCCACCGGCTGGACGGAGAGCTTCGGCGACGCGGGCACGCCCTTTCGCCATCAGTTCCTCGAGCCGACCCTCCCCGACGGCTCCGAGCCGGCCGTCGCGCTCGTCACGCTGGCGATCGAGCATGTGCGGTACCTGCACGTCCGCAAGCTCGACGGCACCGCGGACGTACAGGTCGCAGAGGCGGCGCGCCCCGAGGTTCAACCCTTCTTCGGAAACCTTGAGGTGGCCGTTCTCGAGATCGAGACGATGTTCACCGCGAGCAGTCCCAACGGCCCAAGCCTCCTCGATCTGATGGAGGAGCGCGGGTTTGCCGAGGAGGCCGAGGCCCTGCGCGCCGCCATCGCACAGGTTCTCCTCTGGATCCGCGATGCCCAGGAAGGGGGCGGGAACACATCGGCGGCGGGTGCGATCCGCGCGCTCGCGGCTCTCGACGCCACGCTCCAGAACGAGGTTGCAGCCGGTCTCGGTATCACCCTCCCGCTCAACTTCAACGATGGCGATTGATCGAACCACCACCGGCGCGCTCCTCGTGCTCGCACTCGGGGCGTGCGCCAGCGAACCGATCGACCGGGAGACTGAGCTCGCCTCGCTGGGCGAGTCGCTGTTCCACGACACGAACCTGTCGGCAAACCGCACGCAGTCGTGCGCGACGTGCCACGACCCTGAGCGCGCGTTCACCGACGGGCGCACCGACAACGGCCGGGTGCGCGCGGTGTCGCTCGGCGACGACGGCGCTTCGCTGGGGGACCGCAACGCGCCCACCGCGACGTACGCGGCGTTCATCACGCCCACGGCGCTGACCGACGGAACACGGCGACGGTTCAACCGCCATGAGGGCAACCGCCTCTACGAAGGCCCCCTCGGTGGGCTGTTCCACGACGGGCGCGCAGTCGGGCTCGAGGGGCAAGCGGCCGGGCCACCGTTGAACCCGATCGAGATGGGCATGCCCAGCCGCGACGCGGTGGTCGCGCGCCTACTCGGGGACCCGGGCTACGAGGGCTCGTTCCGCTCACTGTTCGGCGACGCCGTGTTCGACGATCCGAGCGCCGCCTACGACGCGATGACCGAAGCCATCGCCGCGTTCGAACGGACGGAGACGTTCGCGCCCTTCGACAGCAAGTACGACCGCATCCTCGCCGGAGACGAGCAGTTCTCGTTCATGGAGCTGACGGGCCGCTCGCTGTTCTTCTCGGAGTTCACCAACTGCTCGATCTGCCACCAGCTCCACGGCTCGAGCGACCCGAGCAACCGGACGCGCGAGACCTTCTCGGGGTACGAGTTCCACAACATTGGCGTCCCAGTGAATACCGAGATCCGCGCTCTCAACGGCACGACCGAGGCCGACCTGGGCCTCGCGTCTAACGCCGCCTACGACGCGCCCGAGCACCGGGGGCGTTTCCGGGTCCCGACCCTTCGAAACGTCGCGGTGACCGGGCCCTACATGCACAACGGGGTGTTCCGGTCGCTGCGAACCACGATCGTATTCTACCTGCACTTCATCGACCCCGAAGGGCATCCGAACAACCCGGAGACCGGGGAGCCCTGGCGCGAGGCCGAGGTCCCCGAAACGTTCGCGATGGACTTGCTACGCGTGGGCCGCCCGCTGTCGGAACTCGAGATTGACTCGCTCGTGTGCTTCCTGCAGACGCTGACCGACCGGCGCTACGAACCACTCTTGAGCGACACGAGCGCGTCCTGCGCCGACTGACCCAGCCTGGCGGCGGTCGCTGGCGACGTGCTCGCGGTCGAGCATGAGCTGGTCCTTCAGATCCTTGAGACGCGGCAGGAACGAGAAGCCTGCCAAGCAGCAGAGGCCGAAGAGCCGCTCGGCATGTGCGTGTCCGTGTAGTGCTCGCGCGGCGGTCGAAGATGGCCTCTGCCAGGTCGGGGTCGTGCAGGACCTTGCCCCAGGCCTTCAGCGTCTTGTTGGTGGTGAAGATCATCGAGCCCTTCGTGAGGTGGCGCTCGTTGCCGTAGGTTGCGGCTGCTGGGCGCCGCGACAATGGACGGGATGCGGACGCACCGCGAGTCGGGCGTGCGGGGAGTAGGGCTGACGCATGAGACCTCGCGAGGGAAGCGCGCCAATACCAGTGCGGGAGGTCGAACCACCGTGGGCGGGAACTCGCCAACCACGTGATCGCGCCGGGGATTGGCTCGTCGGACGCTCCAGTGGAGTGAGTCACCCCGACACCCGACACACCAAACGTGACACCCAGTGCGCCACGGGCTCGCGAGTGACGCCCATCCCGGGATACGGTGCCTCCGCGGAGGCGTGATCATCTCGACGACGCGCGCCGAGGCCAGATCCACCGGAACGACCCAATCATCCTGGCAGGCGGGAACATTCAGGCGCGACGCGCGTAGGATGGCTCGGACGCGACGTGTTGTATGATAGCAAAGGAAGTAGGTTCGGCATGAAGACCAGCGCGCGCGAGAAGATCACGAAGTGGAGCCAGGCGTCGGACGAGGCGATGGACGCCCTCGCGAAGGAGTACGCGAAGGACGCCGTGCACGGCGTGGATGACCGCGACGCGCTCCCGAAGGCGCGGTTGGCGCGCGCACTGATGCGCACGCTCCCCAGCATCCGGGACATCCGGAGCTGGAATCTCGTCGAGGATGTGCTCGAGCACCTCTCGCCCGAGGAGCGCGTGTCGGTCATGGTCCGGTACGACCGCAAGGACCGCCGCGGCAAGGTGCTCCCGCTCCTCGAGCGCCTCGACGAAGACCCGCGTGAGCTGCTGCGCGCCGAGCTCGAGGAGCTGCGCGCTCACCCCGATCGGGTGGCGCCGCGCGGGAACGCCGCCTACCTCCTCGCCCAGCTCCACGTGGCGGCGGGCGAGAGCGTCCCCGAAGAGCTCGACGAGGACCTCCGATACTTCTCCGTTCTCGAGAGCGACTCCGCCTTGGACGAGCGACTCTTTCGGGCGCTCCCCAAGGCGCGCGCGGCCGCGATCGCTGGCGGATCGGTGTGGGGCAACCGGGCCCTGCTCGGGCTCATCGACGACGAAGGACTCTACGACCAGGCGGTGCGGGCGCTCGAGGAGGCGGGCGGCAACGACATCGCCCGGGCGCTCGGAGGCGCGGGAGAGCGCGCGCTCGGGGCGCTCGAGAGGGGCGCCGAAGGCGACGCGCCGGTCGCGCGCCTGACGGGGATCGCGCAGGCCCTCGGTCTCATCCGCGCGCCGGCGTCGGCCGACCTGCTGCGGAAGCTCCTCGGGCACTCGAGCAAGACCGTCCGCGCAGCGGCGCGGCAGTCTCTCGGCGAGCTCGGAGAGGTTGCCAGGGCCGCGATCGAGGCAGGGACCGAGGCCAAGAAGAAGGCGGTTCGCGAGGCGTGCAGAGAGCTGCTCGAGATCCTCGGCGCGCAGGAGGCCGCCGCGGGCTCGCCGCTCGAACGCCTCGAGGAGGAGGCCGAGGCCCTCGACGAGGCGACGCGCGCGGCGATCCTCGCCTGGCCCAGCACCAACCCGAACGAGATGGACCTGCACGTGCGCCGCATGACCGACGCGCACGGTCCGGTGGTGCTCGTCGTGCTGCGCGATTGGTTCCTCGAGGGGTTCCCCCGGCAGACGTCGAAGTACCTCGCCGCCATCGGCCAGCTCAGCGGTCGAGGTCCTGACGTCGCGAACCCCGTGGCTCGCCCGGAGCAGGCCCTCGCGGCCGCGTACGTCGCGCTCGACGCGATCGCGCGCGCACCGAAGCCGAAGGGGCACCAGCTCTCGGATCTGCGAAAGAGCCTCCCGGCGACCTTCGGGGCGTGGGCGGCGGAGGCCGCGGCGTCCGCGCTCCGAACCCGCAAGACGCCGCTGGCCGAGATCTTCTACGGGATCGCGGCCCAGGATCCAGCGGGCAGCCGCGACGTGCTCGTGGGCGGACTGTCGGAGAGCGGCAAGGGCATCCGCGCGACCTGCGTCGAGGCGCTCGCGACGCTCGGTGAGGTGGCGGTGGACGACGTGCTGCCGCTGCTCTCCGCGAGGAAGGCGAGCACCCGAGAGGCCGCCGCCCGGGTGCTCGCGGCGGTGGGGAGCGCGAAGGCCACCGGCCGCCTCGCCGAGGCGCTCGACGAGGAGTCCTCCGACGACGTGCGCATGACGCTCGAGGACGCCCTCCGGGCGTCGGGCGGCGGTTCGGCGACCGCTTCGAGCCCCGGCGGGGACACTGCGCCTGCGGACACGGCGCCTGCGGACGCTGCCGACACGGGGCCCGGGGACACAGCGCAGGGTGCCGCGGTGTGGGAGGCGCAACTCGCTGTCGCCGCGAAGCCACGCCTCCCCGCGTGGGTGGACGCGGAGGCGCTCCCGCCCCTGACCTTCGTGACCGGCGAGACGCTGAGCGACGAAGGCCGGGCGGCGCTGATCGGGCGGCTCAAGAAGGAGCACGAGCGTCCGGATGGGCTCGTCGCGGACGTGGTGCAACACCTCGACCCGGCCTCGGCCGCGGCGTTCGGGGAGGCGCTCTTCCAGCAGTGGGAGGCAGCGGGCGCCAAGGCGCGCGACAAGTGGGCCCTCTATCAGCTCGGACAGGTCGCGAGCGACGACTGGATCCACGGGACGGCGCCAGCGCTGGCCGTCATGTCGGACCGGGGCCGGCACGCGCAGGCTGGCTGGCACCTCGACGTCTACGCTCGCCTCGGTACGACGGCCGCGCTCGACTGGATCGCGTTCTGGGCCGACCACGCCGTCACCGCCGGCCTCAGGAAGAAGGCGATGGAGCAGCTCGGGGAGCTCGCCGCCGCGCGCGGCGTCTCGGAGCAGGAGCTGCGCGCGCAGCGCGATCCCTTCGTCAACGACGTGCAGGCGGAGCGGCGCGCCCCCGACCTCGGCTTCGACGCCCGGGGAGCGCAGCGGGTGAGCCTCGGGGCCCGCGAGATGACGCTTCGGATCGGCCCGGACGGCGCCCTGCGCGTGCTCGACGAGGCGGGCGAGGCGCTCGCTGGCATGCCGGCGGCGGGGCCGGACGACGACGCGGCGGCGATGAAAGCGGCCGAGCGGACGTTCCAGCGCCTCGAGAAGGAAGTGGATCGGACCCTGAAGTCGCTGAGCCCTCGCCTCGAGCGGGCGATGATCGGCCGGCGCACGTGGACCCGCGCGCGCTTCGACGCGGTCTTCCTCTCGCACCCGATCCTCGGCGCCCTCGGCACCCGCGTGGTCTTCGCGACCGCGGACGGAAAGACCTTTCGGATCTCGGAGGAGGGCGCTCCGATCGACGCGACCGGCGCGGAGGTGACCCTCGGTGACGCCGACGTGCTCCACATCGTCCATCCGCTCGAGCTCGACGAGGCGCGCCTCGCGGCCTGGCGGGAGCACCTGCAGCGCGCCGGCGTGGTGCCGCCGTTCACCCAGATCGACCGGCCGACTTTCACGTGGACGAAGGGCCAGAAGCTGTCCGGGCCGCCCATCCCGCCGCGCACGTTCAAGGCACGGGCGCGGGAGGCCGGCTGGAAGCGTGGTCCCACCGAGGATGCGGGCCTCGTCTTCTTCGACTGGATCCCGATGCCTTCCCACGGCGTCATGGTGCGGCTCCACCACAGCGGCTACGCCGCCAGCGGCGACTGGGACGAACCGGTGACCGACCCGAGTCTCGAGTTCGTCACTCCGAGCGGGGATGGGGGCGTGAACGCACGCACTCTCGATCCGATCGCGTACAGCGAGGCCTGGTACGCCGCGCAGCGGGTGCTTGGCGGCGTCGCTCCGAAGGCCGCTCCGAAGCCCCCGAAGCCCGAGACCGGCGGCGGCGCCCAGAAGGCGCTGCCCGAGATGAGCGCGGGCTTCCCGAGCGCCGATCACGCCCCCTCGGGCCGCGCGAAGTGCATGCACTGCAACCAGAAGATCGAGAAGGGAAGCGTGCGCCTCGTCGTGGAGCGCGAAATCTCCACTCCACGCTTCGAGGGCAAGGGCCCCGGCTACATGCACGGGCCTTGCGCCATCGCGTGGGCCGAAGCCAACGGCCTCGACGAGGACGACTTCGTGAGGAAGGTCCGTGCCCACACTGCGCTGGCCCAGGCCGAACTCCCTGCCCCCTTCGGGGAGTGACGCTCCAGCGAGCGCGTGCCACGCGCAGGGGCCTCCGCGGTGCGACGGCCCCACCGGCGGCGAAGAGGAGCGACGCGAAGCGGGCGCCTGTCCTGCACCGCTTCCTCCACGATACGACGTCACGCCGGCCGACGACGGGGGCGGGGGCAGCACAAGCCGTGGAATGCTCTCCGGTCACCATGAGGGTTTAACCCCCACACGACAGGCATCGTCAACGTGTAGGGTCCTGTACATGCCACACTCCACACATCAGGGTGTCGTCAGACGGGCGGGAGGGGTGAGCCCGACTGTCAACTCCGTACGTTTCCATCTTCTCGCTGTCACCCTCCTCGCCGCATCGTGCGCATTTGATGCGGCCCCTGAGCAGGAGGCAGTCGGCGCATCGACCGAAGCAATCCTGTCCGGTACTCCCATAACGGCGGCCCAGACTCCCTACGTCCAGGTCAATCCCGGATGCAGCGGCACACTTATTCGCAACGACTGGGTGTTGACTGCGGGTCACTGTGTTCCGAACTCCGCGGAGAGCGACCCGCAGACACTGAGCGTCGTGGACCTGAACCAACCATCGAACACCGCTAGTGCCAGACAAGTGTTTAGGGCCCGAGGATTCGACGCTGCCCTCATCAGGTTGGCGAACCCCATGATCGTGAACGGCAGCACCACTGGATGGCGCCTGCCAATCGCGTGGGGACGGGCGTCTTCTCACGTGGGCAAGGCAGCCACCTGCCGAGGGCGAGGACCGTCTACGTGCGGAGGATCTGACTCGGGGGTGCTCAGACAACGAACGGCGACGCTCTCCAACGAGCGGAGAACGTTCGAGGAACTCCAAATCATCCCAGGCATAACAGAAGGAGGGGATTCGGGGGCCTCATGTACGATCTCCTCCGGCGGTCAAGACTATCTTGTCGGCATGAACGTGGCGGGGGGGTGTGGTGCGTCTAGTAACCTGCTCTCCGCCGCCGTCATCAAACCGTACATCTACTGGGTGCTCTCTCGCTACGAGTTCGGGGCCGCTCAGGCTTCGGGCGACTTCGATGGCGACGGCTACGCTGAACTCGCCGTGTCGGACCCTGGCGCAGGTGTGAGCGGCGAGGTCTACCTGTACGAAGACGAAGGCGTCGGGTCGTACACGGATTCCTGGACTCGGCGGTTGAGTCAGAACGATGTGACTGTAAGTTCGAACGAGCCTGGAGACGACTTCGGCTGGGCACTCGCTGCAGCCGACTTCAACAACGACGGCTATGACGACCTAGCGGTTGGTACACCCGGTGAGCGCTGGGGCCTCGGCCCCCAAGCCGGCACGGTCTACCTTTTTCGAGGCAGTGCCTCAGGGTTGGTCTACTGGCATCGACTCGACCAGCAGACGCCGAACGACATTTCAACGGGATCCAACCAACCCGGAGAGAGATTCGGAGCGACGCTCGCGGTAGGCAACTTCGCCAACGGGTCGAACCCTGATCTGGTCGTCGGAGCCCCCCGCGAACTTCGCTTCAACGACGGGAACGACAACCTACGTCCGGGGGGCGTACACATCTTCTTCAGCCCGGCTGGATCGGGGTCGACCGTCAACCTGACGTACTGGAAGCGATACGTTGGGCCCTCCGTCGACTCGGACAACGCAGAGAGGCTCGGGTTTTCATTGGCGGTGGGCGACTTCGACAACGACGGAAATGACGATGTCGCCGCAGGCGCCGTACAGGATGAGGCCACCGCAGGCAACCGCGACCCCGGGCTCGTCAGAATCTGGGAGCCAGCCACAAATCAGACTTGGTGGATTCAATCGCCCGCCGTCACCTGGGGTGAGGCCTTCGGCTGGGCCCTCGCCGCAGCAGACTTCAATGATGATGGGGCGGATGACCTCGCGGTAGGCGCGCCGGGGGCGCGGATCGGCAGCAATACAAGCGGCATTGTGCACGTGTTTCTGCAGAATGCGGCAGGACTCTCGTATCACCACTCCCTCGACCAGGCCGGCTTCAGCTCGAGCGAAGATGGAGACTTCTTGGGCGGCGCACTCACGGCCAATGATGTCGATGGTGACGGCTGGGTCGAACTCTACGCCGGGGCTCCAGCAGAGGACTGGGGCTCCAACGAGCGAGGGATCGTGTTCGTGTATGAGTGGAGCACCTCACAGGCAGCTCTCCAAGGACAGAAGTACCTTCTACCGAGTTCTAGCGGATACGAGTCGTTCGTGGGGGCAACGTTGGGAACGACCACCACATTTGCCCTCTTCGGGTGGGCACAGATGGTCGCCGTGTCGGGTGGAGGAGGGACTCCTGTGACCCTGTATGGCGATTCCAGCATCGTCGAGAAGGATACCCTGCACTGAAGATGCGTCCCCGGTGCTCCGGGCCTTGCGCACGATGATCCATCCGGGCGAGGCATGGCCATCGGTGTGCGGCCTTGTACTTCACCAGTCGTCTTGGAACTCCGACGGGTCGAAGTCGTCGTCGTCGAGGTCGTCATCGCCCAGCTGATGGTGGGAGTTGTCGATCGGGGCGAGCGCGACGATGAGCTCGACCTGGGCGCGGATGACGTCGCGCGAGGGCTCGTCGAGGTGGCTCACGGCGACCTCGACGCCGTCGCGGTCGTAGGTCGTGCCCGCGGTGTAGCCGTCCCAGAACTGAAAGTGCCGGGTCAGCGTGGAGTAGAGCCGGCCGGAGTGCGACTCACCGACGTAGTAGACGTCGCCGTCGAGGGCGTCGCGGATGACGTAGACGCCGTTGCGATCCTTCAGCTCGCGGACCCAGGGCGCGTAGCGGAGGATGTCACGCCGATCGACGACGGAGCGGAAGCGGAGGGACACGGGCTCACCCCGCCCCGTCCGCCGCGCCGTCGTCCTCGGGTCCGGCGAGCTGGTGGTAGAGCAGCATGAGGGAGCCTTGCTGCATCGGGGTGAGCGCGGCGGCGATGGCCTGGGTCTGCTCGGGCGTCAGGGACCGGAAGAGCTCCTGGAGCTGATCGAGCGCGACGACCGCGGCGGCGGGGACGGTCTCGGTCGGGTGGGGCCCTGCGGCGTCAGCCGCCGTCATCGCGCCGTCTGCGCTGCCGTCGGTGGACACGGGGAGCTGGAGGGGCTTCCCGCCGTTGGCGAGCATGCCCACGAAGCCCTTGCCGGCGCTCAGGACCGCGCTCGTGATGCGGTCGCGGTGGTTCCGCTCCGCCTCGAAGCGCTCGACCTCGAGCAGGCGCTCGGTGTCGCGGTCGAGCAGCTCCTGGCGCTCGCGCTGCATCTCGAAGACCTGCTCGGTCAAGCGCGCGACCTGGTCGCCGAGCATGTGGTTGTGACGCTCGAGCTGCGAGGCGGCCGAGCCCATCGCGCCGAACGAGGTGCGGACGAGGAACTCGTTGTGGCGGATGGCCTGGGCGACGAGCCCCTTCTCGGTGGGCGGCTCGGTCGCGAGGGCGCTGCCC